>DBFWDM010000037.1:0-4510 GCA_048484635.1 Collinsella sp. | reverse complement strand
GAACCGCAAGCTCGACGAGCGCGTCCGCGCCTTCCTGACTCGCGGCGTGACCGGCGACACCGACATCAACATCATCGACACCGCCGAGTTCGCGATCCCCGGCCTTGACGACGAGTTCCGCGTCATCGTGTCTCCGTGGATTCTGACGGTGCTCGTTACCGACCGCCTGGCTCGCTACTACGAGACGGTCACCAAGCACAACCTCAAGTATCGTCGCTACTATCACCAGTTCGACTACTAAAGAAAACGGGTGCGGGAACGTGCCGGGCTATTGAGAGGAACACAGAATGAGACAGTACATCATCGCCAGCCATGCGCACTTCGCTACCGGCATCAAGGAGAGCGTCGAGCTGCTCTCGGGCGCTCGCGACAACGTCCACGATCTTTCGATGTTCGTCGATGGCCGCATGGACGTGGCCGAGGAGGCCCAAAAACTTCTGGCAGGCATGTCTGCTGACGATGATGTCGTTGTCTGCACCGACCTCTTTGGCGGCAGCGTCAACAACGAGTTTACCAAGATCGTCCAGACGCGTCCCCACACGTACCTCGTTACCAACATGAACCTTCCTCTCCTCATCCAGTTGCTGTTCTCTGACGAGTCGGCGCCGGTTGAGGAGACGATTCGCGCCATCGTCGCTGCGGACGATACGCGCGTGAAGTTTGTCAACGATCTTTTGGTCGATGACGACGAGGAAGAAGAGTTCTAATCCGCAGCACCTACTGACACGCCGTAAGACGGCACAAGACCTTTGGGGGGTCACATTTTGATTCAGCTACTTCGCGTTGACCATCGCCTGCTTCATGGCCAGGTCGCAGTTTCCTGGGTTCAGGGCCTTGGCTCCAACTGCATCTTCTGCGTGGGCGATAAGGTCGCTAACGACCCGGTGTGGAAGACGACGCTCAAGATGGGCAAGCCTGCCGGCTGCAAGCTCGTCATCAAGGATATGGCGAATGCCATCGAGGCTATCAACTCGGGCGTGACCGACAAGTACAAGATGATCATCTGCGTTGCCACCATCGCTGAGGCAAAGCAGCTTGTTGAGGGCTGCCCGCAGATTAAGTCGGTCAACCTGGGCAACACCAAGCCCAAGGACGAGAAGCGCCCCGATGCTCGTCAGGTCTCTCGTCAGATCTTCCTGACCGCAGCCGAGGAAGCCGATGTGCGCGAGATGCTGGATCGTGGCGTTGAGGTCGAGATTCGACCCCTGGCCGATGACCCCAAGGTTGACTGCGCCAGCGTGCTCTAGGCGTTTGAATTCGAAGAGTCTGAGCTCTTCGTAGTGTCCTATTAGGAAAGGGGGATGTATGCTTACCCAAGCAATCCTCATCGGACTTATCGCCGCATTTGGTAAGTTCGACTGCCAGCTCGGTACGCTCTATGCGTTCCGCCCCATCGTCCTGTGCCCGCTCGTGGGTCTGGTGCTGGGGGACCTGCAGTCCGGCCTCGCGATCGGTGCGAGTCTGGAGCTGCTGTTCATGGGCTCGATCTCCATCGGCGCCTACGTGCCGCCTGATGAGACGATCGGCGGCGTGCTCGCCTGCGCCTTCGCTATCCAGCTGGGCCAGAGCGCCGAGGCAGCCATCGCGCTTGCCATGCCCATCGCCACGCTGTGCCTTGCCATCAAGAATATCCTCAACGCCGCCCTGCCGATCCTGGTTGACCGCGCTGATGTCTTCTCCGGCCAGGGCAACCTTAAGGGTGTCTATGCGATGCACTTCCTGATCGGTTTAACCGGCATCATCATGGCGTTCCTGCTGTGCTCGCTGTCGTTCTATCTGGGTGCTGACGCTATCCAGGGCGTGCTCGACTTTATCCCCGACTTTGTTCTTGCTGGCTTTGGCGTTGCCGCCAACATCCTGCCGGCCATGGGCTTCGCCATGCTCGGCCGCCTGGTGCTCACCAAGCAGCTCGTGCCCTTCTACTTCCTGGGCTTCCTGCTGTGCTCCTACGCCAACGTGCCCGTCCTGGGCGTCGCCCTGATCGCCATCATCATCGGCATCGACAAGTTCGACCTGCTCGGCCTGGGCGGAGCCCAGCCCCAGCTCTCCGCGGAAGGGGATGAGGACGATGACTTCTAGTCCCGAGAACAAGATCACGCGCTCCGACCTCGTCAAGAGCGCCGTCAACGTCGGCGCCCTGGGCATGGAGTTCTCCTGGACCTACTACAAGCAGATGAACATCGCCTTCTGCCTGATGGTCGCCAACATGCTCAAGAAGATCTACGCCGGCCGCCCCGACGACTACGCCGAGGCCCTGCACCGCCACTGCGCGTTCTTCAACATCACCGTCCAGTTCGCCCCGTTCGTCGGCGGCATCGCGATGGCCATGGAGGAGAAGGTCGCCCGCGGCGAGATCGAGCCCGAGAGCGTCAACGACGTCAAGGCCGCCCTCATGGGCCCGCTGTCCGGCATCGGCGACTCCATCTTCCTGTCGACGCTGCGCGTGGTCGCCGCCGCGGTGGGCATCAGCCTGTGCCAGGCCGGCAACCCCTTCGGCCCCATCGCCTTCCTGCTCATCTACAACGTCCCCGGCTTCGCGCTGCGCGTCTGGGGCGCCGTCAAGGGCTACGAGCTGGGCGTGGGCTTCCTGGACGAGGCCCAGAGGACCGGCCTCATGCAGAAGATCATGACCTGCGTGGGCATCGTGGGCGTCATGGTCGTGGGCGCCATGTGCAAGGACATGTTCTGGGCCAGCATCCCGGTGGCCATCGGCTCGGGCGAGGACGCCCAGACCCTCCAGGACATCCTGGACGGCATCATGCCCGGCATGCTCGGCATGATCGCCTTCTGGCTGTACTACTGGCTGCTGTCCAAGAAGATCAACCCCATGGTGCTGATCGTTGCCACCATGGTCGTGGGCATCATCGGCGCGTTCTTCGGTGTGCTGGCGTAAGGGCCCGGCTGCATAGATTTTCGTTGCAACCTGGAAAGGGGATGGAGCAGGCCTATGCCCTCCATCCCCTTTTTGTATAGAAGGAGTTCGTATGTTCGCGAAGGATCGCGAAGCAATGCGCCTGACGCCGGCAGAGGTCAGGCTGATTCTTATTGAGTCCCTGCAGTGGTGTGCCAACAACGCGGTCTACTTTTTGGGGCTTATCGGTGCGGCCACGTATGATCTGGCCGGCACGGCCTTTTTGGTTGCCGCCATTACGCTCGTGCGCAATCTTATGACGTCGGTGGGCAATATGGTGTCGGGCTCGGTCATCGACCGCTTTGGACCGCGCCGGACGTCATTTGTGACGTGCGTGATTACGGCTGTGCTATCGCTTGGCGTGGGGTTGGCGCCGTTGTCTGTCCCCGGGCTTGTGTTTGCCGCGTGCGTCTTGGGACTTGCGGGCGGCTTTATCAACACCTGCACGCATGCGTTTCCGGGATACCTGGAGTCGACCACCGAGGGCCGTACCCGCGTGAACGGCCTCATGGTGTTCTACAGCAATATTGCCTATACCGCTGGCCCGCTGCTCGGCGGTGCCATCGTGAGCTGTTTTGCCACGCAATCGGTCTATCTGCTCATGGCGGGCATGATGGGTGTGGCGGCCGTGCTCTCCTTGGGCTGTCACGAGTGTGTTGCTCCCGCAAAAGGGGAGAAGCCGAAGGGCGGTATTCTGGGCGGCATGGCCGAGGGCGCGCGACTTACGTTTCGCGACCACGACCTGCGCCTCATCTTTATCTCGGGCTTTTTGGGTTTCTTTGCGTTTGGCGCGTTCGATTCGCTGGAGTCGTTGTTCTACCGTGATGTACTCAACGTGGATATCGTCTGGCTGGGCTGGCTGTCCTCGGTCGTGGGCCTCACTTCCTCGGTGGGCGCGTTCATCCTGACCAAGCTTTCTGCTCGCCATGTCAACCTGCGATTGCTGCTCGGCGCGCTCATGGCCGTGGGCATTGGGTCCATGGTGTACGTGGGCACCGATATGCTGGGGGTCGCGATTATCGGTCAGGCGATTAACGGTCTGGCCTGGGGGTTCCTGGAGCCGCTGCAGATGATCTTGATTCAGGAGCGCGCCGACATCAAATACCTGGGGCGCATTACCGGCTTTGTGCGTTTTGGCCTGATGAGCGCCGGCGTGGTGCCGCTGCTGGCGGCTCCATTTTTGGCGGAGGTTTTGGGCGTCCAGGCGGTGTTGTTTGGGGCATCGACCATTATTGCGCTGGTAGGAACGCTGTTCTTTGTCACACAAGGGAGGCGCCAGAGGTGTTAGCTATACATTCAATTCTAATTTAATACCACTCACCAGAGAAATTCGACCGTTCACCGAGGATTGGAACAGATTGAAAAGTGGTATTAAAAACACGTTGGGTGTATGTCTATAATTGGTATCGAAAAGAAACGCGATGTATAGATTCGCGTGCTGGACAGAAAGGAAAAGCCATGAAGGAAACCGAGAAGATCGAGATCATGCATTTCGACCAGGAGGGCTATCTCGAGGACGGCAAGGCGCTCTACGAGACCGGCAAGAAGATGACCGCGCTCGCCGACAAGGTCGCCGACGAGGGCTACGACGCCGTGTTC
>DBFWDM010000036.1:0-1884 GCA_048484635.1 Collinsella sp. | reverse complement strand
CGTCCGCCTCGTCATCTGTGGTTTACGTGGGGGCATGCGAAGCACGGGTATACTAACCGGCGGCGAATCTGCTCCATCGCTTAGAGCTGCTGCGTCTGGACGGCGCGTGATAGGGCTGCCAAAGCGATCGCCAGCGTGCTGAGCAACGTCCTCTCTGTGCGCACCCGTTTTTGTATGTATTAGCGCACTACCAAGCACGCCTGCGCGGCCGCATGCCGCGCCCATTGCGCGTGCAGATAAGGAACAACAACATATGCGTAATTCTGTATCCGACGTCACCGACGCCGAGATCCTGGACGAGACCCGCGAGGCCATGACCCAGGCTGCCTTCGATGCCGCCGACGAGGCCAATGCTGCCCAGGCCGTCGAGTCCGCTACCGAGAGCCTGCCCGCCTTTGACGAGCTGGGCCTTACCGACGAAATGCTCCGTGCTATCGAGAACCTGGGCTACACGGTGCCCACGCCTGTTCAGGCCGGCTCGATCCCCGTGGTGCTCGAAGGCCGCGACTTGCTTGCTGCCGCTCAGACCGGCACCGGCAAGACGGCCGCCTTTTTGCTGCCGACCATGAACAATCTGGAGCACGTCGCTCCTCCCAAACCCGTGCGCGAGCGCGGCGGCCGCAACCGCCGTCGCGGTGCTAAAAAGCCCGAGGGCAACGGTCGCGGCCCCGTAATGCTCGTCATTACCCCTACGCGCGAGCTTGCCCAGCAAATCGACGAGGTCGCAAGCAAAATCGCCGACGTCACCGGCCATGTTGCCGTGACCGTCGTGGGCGGCGTGAGCTACAAGCCGCAGACTGCTGCCCTCAAGTACGGCTGCGACATCCTGGTCGCCCCGCCGGGCCGCCTGGTCGACCTGATCGAGCAGGGCGCCTGCCATCTGAACGAGGTCAAGGTGCTGGTGCTGGACGAGGCCGACCGCATGCTCGATATGGGCTTTTTGCCCGCCGTCCGCCGCATTGTGCGCGAGACGCCGGCCGAGCGTCAGACGCTGCTGTTCTCGGCGACCCTCGACGAGGAGGCCGTGGGTGAGATTGCCGACCTGGTGAGCGACCCGGCCCGCGTGGAGATCGCGCCCGCCACGTCGACCGCCGACACCGTTGACCAGTTTGTGTTCCCGGTGTCCATCGAGGCCAAGAACAACCTGCTGCCCGAGTTCCTCAAGAAGGAGGGCCCGGAGCGCACTATCGTCTTTATGCGCACCAAGCACCGCGCCGACAGCTGCTGCCGTCGTCTGGAGCGCAAGGGCATTAAGGCCGCCGCGATTCACGGTAACCGCAGCCAGGCCCAGCGCGAGCGTGCCCTTTCGGCCTTCCGCGACGGTACCGTCGACGTGTTGGTGGCAACCGATGTCCTCGCCCGCGGTATCGACATCAGCGACGTGCGCTACGTCGTGAACTTTGACGTGCCGGCCGAGCCGACCGACTACATCCACCGTATTGGCCGTACGGGCCGCGCCGGTGAGCTGGGCTGGGCCATCACGTTTGTGACCGAGCAGGATGTGGACGAGTTCTACGAGATTGAGAAGCTCATGGACAAGACCGCCGACATTTATGACGCCGGTGACCTACATGTGGGTCCCAATCCGCCCGCGGTTGACCCCGAGCGCGACCCTGCGGCCTTTAAGGTGAAGAAGAAGACCAAGTGCGGCAAGTCCAAGAGCAAGAAGAAGCTCGAGCAGGCACGTCGCGACGGCAAGCGAAACGGCGATGACTACGGTGATGTGGCCGGTCGTTCCAACCGCGGTCGCGACGAGCGTCGCGGCGACGGCGAGCGTCCGAGCCGTCCCAAGCGCGGCGGCAAGACCCGCGTGCGCGAGGGCGTTCAGGCTCGCGTGGACGAGGCTGTGGAGAGCGTGGCCCGCGAGGTGGCTGCCGAGGAGCG
>DBFWDM010000035.1:0-27714 GCA_048484635.1 Collinsella sp. | reverse complement strand
GGAGGGCCTGGCAAAGATCGTCATCCTGGGCAACCCCGACGAGATCAACGTTCCCGGCGCTACCGTCATCGACCCGCGCAATGCCGAGAAGCACGAGGAGTACGCGCAGAAGTTTGCCGAGCTCCGCGCCAAGAAGGGCGTTACCATCGAGCAGGCTCGCGCCCAGGTGATGGACGCCACCTACTTTGGCACCATGATGGTCAAGATGGGCGACGCCGACGGCCTGGTCTCCGGAGCCTGCCACTCCACCGCCGACACCCTGCGCCCCGCACTGCAGATTCTCAAGACCGCTCCGGGCACCAAGCTGGTCTCGGCCTTCTTCGTGATGTGCACCGACACCCCGCAGTTTGGTACCGACGGCACGCTGATTTTTGCCGACTGCGGCCTCAACATCAACCCGTCCTCCGACGAGCTCTCCGAGATCGCCATCGCCTCCGCTCACTCTTGGTCCACTTTCATGGGCAATGTTGAGCCGCACGTGGCCATGCTTTCCTACTCCACCATGGGCTCCGCCGGTGGCGAGGTCGCCAAGAAGGTCCAGGAGGCCGTGAAGTTCTGCAAGGAGAAGGCTCCCGAGCTCGCCATCGACGGCGACCTGCAGCTCGACGCCGCCATCGTCCCCACCGTCGCCCAGCTCAAGGCTCCCGGCTCCTCCGTCGCCGGTAAGGCCAACGTGCTCGTGTTCCCCGACCTCGAGGCTGGCAACATCGGCTACAAGCTGGTCCAGCGCTTCGCTGGCGCTGACGCCTACGGCCCCATCCTGCAGGGCATCGCCAAGCCGGTTAACGACCTGTCGCGCGGCTGCTCTGCCGACGACATCGTGGGTGTCGTGGCCATCACCGCCGTCCAGGCTCAGATGGCTGAGTAGCGGACGTATCCCCTCGGGACCCTACAGGGTAAAGCTCTGAAAACGTCCTCGGACATGTCGGAAGCCCCCGCTGCGCACTACGTGCGGCGGGGGCTTCCTCCGTCCTGCGGAATGTTTTCAGAGCTTTACCCTGTAGGGTCCCTGCTGCTACGTAGCAATCAGGGTATCTGGGGTAGACGGCGGCTTGGCTACGAGCTGGGGCCGAAAATCTGAATGGATGGGTGCCGTTGCTAGGGGCGCAAGCGTTGCTGGCGATGGTCACTTTGGGACTGGTATTTCCGCCTGCTAGTAAAAAGGCCTCCGGAGCTGTTGCTCTGGAGGCCTTTCGTTTACTTGTAAATGCGCGCGTTAGTTGTTCTTGGTCAGACGCTCGACGTCGTGGGCGATCATGTATTCCTCGTCGGTGGGGATGACCATGACCGTGACGGCGGAACCGGCGGCACTGATGACCTGCGGGCCGCTGCCCACGGCCTCACGGTTCTTGTTGTTGTCGATGCGCACGCCCAACCACTCAAAGCAGTCGCAGAAGGCCTTGCGGATCGACCAGTCGTTCTCGCCGATGCCGGCAGTGAAGGTAATGGTATCCACGCCCGCCATAGAAGCGATCATGGAGCCGGCCTGCTGCATAGCCTTATAGGCGAACATATCGAAGGCGAGCAGGCAGCGCTCATCTCCCTCGGAGGCGCGCGTGCGAATGTCGCGGGCGTCGTTGGAGATACCCGAGATGGCGAGCAGACCAGACTGCTTGTTCATCATGTCGTCGACTTCCTGGTAGCTGTAGCCGCCCTCGCGCTGCAGGTAGCACACGGTAGCCGGGTCGATAGAGCCGCAGCGGGTTCCCATCATCAGGCCGTCAAGCGGCGTGAGCCCCATCGTGGTGTCACGGCATACACCGTCCTCGATGGCGGCAAGCGAGGCGCCGCTGCCCAAATGGCACGAGAGCAGGCGGTGGCAGCGCGAGCCCAGGATCTCCTTGGCCATCATCCACTCGTAGCGGTGGCTCGTACCGTGGGCGCCGTACTTGCGCACGTGGTACTTGTCGCACACGTCCTTGGGCAGGGCGTAGGTGTAGGCAACCTCGGGCATGGTCATGTGAAACGAGGTGTCGAAGACGGCCACGTTGGGCAGCTCCGGATACTTCTCACGGCAATACTCGATTGCTGCGGCCTCGCCATAATTGTGCAGCGGGGCGAGCGGGGCCACCTCGAGAATCTTAGCCATGACCTCGTCGTCGACGACCGCGGAATCCTTAAAGTGCCAACCGCCTTGAACAATGCGATGGCCAATGCCATCGATCGTAAAGTCGGTCTTCTCGAGCTCCTCGAGCACACGCGCGATAGCCGAACGGTGATCCGGGAAGGGAACCTCCTCGGTTTGCTTGGCGCCACCGTTCTCGGAGTGGCCAAAGATGCCCATGTCCGAACCGATACGCTCGCAGTTGCCCTTGGCGAAAACCTCGCGGGTATCGGTATCCAAAAGCTGATATTTAAGGCTTGAGCTACCGGCGTTGACAACAAGTACGTTCATGAGACTCCTTTGCAGTGCGATACGGTCGGCGCAGACCCCTTAAGGCGGCCGCATGTTAATAAGAAGTTATCACACCTTGATAAATAGCTATCAGGCATATCGCCCAACGAGCACAAAAGAGGGGCCGAACGGCGCTCGGTCGTCCAGCCCCTCCCCTCTTGCAATTACTTGCCGTTGACGATGCGCTCGACGTCGGAAGCGATCATGAACTCCTCGTCCGTGGGGATGACGAAAATCTTGACCTTGGAATCCTTGGCGGACAGGCACCAAGCGCCGTCGCCACGCAGGGCGTTACGGGCGTGATCCATCTTGACACCCATAAAGGCCAGACGATCGGCCACGCCGGCGCGAACGGCCGGAGCGTGCTCGCCAATGCCGGCGGTAAAGACGAGCGTGTCCATGCCGCACATGGAAGTAGCCATCTCGGCGGCCTTGGCGGCAATCTTGTAGACAAACATGTCGAAGGCAAGCTGAGCCTCGGGGTCACCAGCGGCGGCGAGCTCCTCGACGTTGCGGCAGTCGTTGGTCTTGCCGCCGGTCACAGCCAAAAGGCCGGACTTCTTGTTCATCATCTCGTCGACCTCGTCGAAGGTGTAGCCGCCCTCGCGCTGCAGGTAGCACACGGTAGCCGGGTCGATGGAGCCGCAGCGGGTGCCCATCATGACGCCGTCGAGCGGGGTGAGGCCCATAGTGGTATCCATGCACTTGCCGTCCTCGATGGCGCACAGGGAAGCGCCGGAGCCGATATGGCACACGACGACCTTGCGGGCCTCGCCGTTGGTCATCTCGGCGACCTTCTTGGAAATGTAGCGGTAGCTGGTGCCGTGGGCGCCATACTTACGGATGTGCAGTTTGTCGCAGACGTCCTTGGGCAGAGCGTAAGTCTTGGCGACCTCGGGCATGTTGAAGTGGAAGGCGGTGTCATAGACCGTGACGTTGGGCAGGTCGGGATACTGCTCCAGGCAGAACTCGATAACGTTGGCCTCGGGATTGTTGTGGAGCGGCGCGAGCGGGGCGACCTCGCGGATCTTAGCGAGAACGTCCTCGTCGACGAGGGAGGAGTCGCCAAAGTACCAACCGCCCTGAACGATGCGGTGGCCGATGCCCTCAATCTTGACGCCGTTGGCCTCGAGGTCCTTCAGGACAACCTCGATGGCGACCTTGTGGTCGGGGAACTCGATGTTCTCGGTCACCTTCTTGGAACCGTTGGCAGCATGGGTGAAGGTACCGCCGGTGAAGCAGACGCGCTCGCAGGAGCCCTTTGCGGACACCTTGTGGGACTTGGTATCGATGACCTGATACTTAAGCGTCGAAGATCCTGCGTTGACGACCAGAACGTTCATGTGTCTCCCTACTAACAGGCGGTGTGGCGCCGCCAGGTTACATACGTTTCAATAATAAACCCAAACGCCCTCGCGCTCGGGTTTATTGCGTTGATATATAAGTTATCGGTGCTTGAGCTTCCGTTTCATTGCAAGGAAAAAGCGCCCTCAGATGAGGTTCTCGCCCAGGTTCTTGCCGCCGAGAACGTGCATGTGGAAGTGCATGACGGTCTGGCCGGCGTTGACGCCCTTGTTGGAGATGACGCGGAAACCGTCCTCCAAGCCCTTGGCCTTAGCGACCTCCTGGATGGCGTGAGCCATGGCGCCCATGGTCTCGGCCGGCACGTTATCGGCGATATCGCTGTAGTGCTTCTTGGGGATCACGAGCGTGTGGACCGGCGCCTGGGGGTTGAGGTCGTCGAAGGCGATGACCTGGTCGTCCTCATAGACAACGGTCGAGGGGATCTCGTGGTTGGCAATTTTGCAGAAGATGCAATCGCACATGGTTGGTTCCTTTCTCACAGACCAAGGTAATTATATTTGGTCGGGATGGTTAGAACGAGAGGTTGTCGTCCGTGTTGGCGGCTTCGCCGTCGGCAAGCACGTCGTTGCCGTCGACGTCCTTAAGAAGCACCGAGACCTTCTGCTCGGCATCGGACAGGCGGGTGCGCAGGCTCTTGAGGAGCTCGACGCCGCGGGTGTAGCTCTCGAGCGACTCCTCGAGCTCCATGTCGCCCGACTCCAGGCTGCGGATGATGAGCTCCAGCTCCTGCGAGGCCTGCTTGTACGTAAGCTGCTCGACCGGGGTCTTCTCTGCCATATCTATTTCCTTTCCCAAAGGTTTATCACTGTAAAACGCGGTCTATTCGACCGTATTGACCGTTGCCGCAACGTTACCGTCTGCCATGCGCACACGGATGGCGTCGCCGGGCTTAAAGGTCTTGGCGCTCGTAGCCACACCATCAACGCTGTACGCGATGGAATAGCCGCGGGCGAGCACCTTGAGCGGCGACAGGGCATCGAGCGAAGCCGCTGCACGGCCCAGGTCGGACGCTGGCTTGCTGAGCATCGTGCGCCCCTGATGCTCCAGGCGGGAGCTTGCGAGCGTGAGCGCATGGCGCTTACCATCGAGCCCCGAGGTGCTTGTAACCAGACGCTCGGGCAAACGCTCAAAGTTGGAGCGGAATGTCCCGACCGAGCGTACTATGACGCCCGACAGGCGATCGGCCGTCAGGGCAAGCTCAGACTCGCGACGCTCGACCATAAACGTTGGGCCGTTGAGGCACGGGCGGCACGCAGCCGCATCGAGCGCATCGCCCAAGCGGGCCGTATAGGTATCCCAGGCGCGGCGACCGCGCTGGTCGAGCATCTCCAGATCAACCTGATTCGACCCAATCATCGATGCCATCGCGGCACCCAGACGCTGATGGCGCGCCTCGAGCACATCGGCCAACTCCGTCATAGCCGGCGCCACCGATTCTGCCGCCGCCGTGGGCGTGGAGGCGCGGCGGTCGCTCACCATGTCGCAAATCGAGGTATCAGGCTCATGGCCAATGCCGGTCACCACGGGCACAGGACAAGCCGCCACCGCGCGAGCAAGCTCCTCGTCGTTAAAGGTCATGAGGTCCTCAAAGGAGCCGCCGCCGCGCACCAGCAAAATACAGTCGGGCGCCGGCGTGATGGCGGCGGCGCGGCGCAAGCCCTCAATGAGCTCAGCCGGCGCACCCTCACCTTGAACCTTGGCGCCCACGCAGACGAGCTCGACGAGCGGGTTGCGACGACGCAATGTGCGCTTGACGTCGTCGATTACGGCACCCGAAAGCGAGGTGACGACCGCCACGCGGGAGCAGAACACCGGAATACGGCGCTTGCGCGCTTCGTCCATCAGGCCCTCGCGACGCAGCTTTTCGGCCAGTTGCGCCACTTGTTGACGCAGCAGACCCTCCCCCGCCAGCGAGAATGAGCGAGCGACAAAGCTCATGCGGCCCGTGGCCTTATAAAGATTGAAGCTGCCCTTAAAGCTCACCTGCATGCCGTCGCGCAGATCGAACGTGCGCTTGAGATATGCACCCTTCCAGATGATGCAGTCGACGGCCGCCGAGTCGTCCTTGATCTGAAAGTAGCAGTGGCCGCTTCGGGCATTGGGGCCACGGAAGCCCGTGACCTCGCCCAAAACGCTCAGCTGCGGAATGGCATCGAGCGCGCCGGCGGCGATCTCCACCGCCTGGCTCACGCTGAGTTCCTTACGCTCCTGCTCGTCCGAACCGTCGAACTCGGCGGAAACGGCATTGCCGGTCAGATTCCAGCCTGCCACGCAGCCTCCTTTCGTTATCGTGCACAAGGGCTCCGGCCCTGCGCAAATTCAAGTCCAACACATAGTACAGCGCCGCGGGGACACGAATCCCCGCGGCGCCTGCCTGTCCCATTTGTTATCGGTTGGAGTTTCTGTTGTAGCGAGCCATAAGATAGAGCAGCTGAATAATCGAGGTGAGAGCTGCAGCAACATAGGTAAGTGCGGCTGCCGTCAGCACCTTCTTGGCGCCGTTGACCTGCTTGGAACTCATACCCGACTGCTCGATGTACGCCACAGCACGTCGGCTGGCGTCAATCTCAACAGGCAACGTAACGAGTTGGAACAGCACGCTAAACGAGAAGAAAATCAACGCGAGGGTCGTAAGCCCCGCGATGTTCATAAACAGGCCCATGAGTAGCACGATGGTCCAGGTGTTCTGGGTAAAGTTAACGACCGGGACCAGGGCGGTGCGCACCTTCATCATGGCGTAGCCGCTTTGACGCTGGGCGGCATGGCCCGCCTCATGGCAGGCCACGGCAACGCTTGCGACCGATCCGCCCGAACGGTTGGCATCAGAGAGGTACAGGTTGTTGTCCTGCGGGTTGTAATGGTCGGTGAGCTCGCCAGCGACGCCCTTGATACCCACGGCGTTACAACCGTTGGCATCGAGCATGCGGCGAGCGACCGTGGCACCCGTATCGCCGTCCGAGCGAACCTTGGACCAGGTTTTGTACGTCGAGTTGATATAGTTCTGTGCGGCAAGGCCAAGCACCGTGCAGACAAGAACAACCAGCAGGTACAGCGGGTCGATGCCAAAGCCGTATCCATAGTAATAAGGCATGCGAATTCCTCCGAATCGAGTTACACGTTGGAGGCATTCTACCCACTCAGCCGGCTAGGCTTCCCTATAACAACTCAATCTTTCCGTCCTTCACGGTGAGTCCCATGTTGCCCGAGAGCAGATCGTCCAGGCGCGAGCCCACGAGCTCAAAGCGCCAGCCTTCGCGCAGGGGACTCTGCTCGGGGTGCTCAATATAGTCGGCCAGGTCATCGCGCGAGGCAATGACCGAGGTCGCCACGCCCGAACGCTCGGCAACCAGACGAATAAGCGCGTACATGAGATCCGTCACGCTCTCCAACTCCGGCGAAATCTGACGGTGCCCGCGCACCATGAGCGGCAGGCGATCGTGCGGGCAGCTCGCACCGCGCTTAATGGCCATGAGCGCGCCGTCCACGTCGCGCTCCCCCAGCTGGTCGGTACCGCGAATGCTGCGGAACTCCTCAACACGAACGGGATTACGTTTAACCAGGGCCAGCAGCGTATCGTCGGACATGACCCACTTGCGCGGGATGTTGCGGCGCTCGGCGCGGTCCTCGCGCCAAGCGGCAAGCTCGCGCGCAATGCCCAGCTGATGGCGGCTGCAGGAGTTGATGCGCTTGACCTTGCGAAATGCCTCGTGACGATCGGCGCGATAGTGCGACTCGTCGGCCAGCGAACGCAACTCGTCGAGCACCCAGTCCACCCGGCCCAGCTCGCGCAGGCGACTCATCATCTCGGTATAGGCAACGATCAGGTACTTGACGTCATCGATCGCGTACTCGATCTGCTTATCGGTCAGCGGGCGGCGCGACCAATCGGTCAGCGACTCGGTCTTGGGCAATGAGACGCCGCAAAACGTCTGCACGAGCGCGCCGTAGGAAATCTGCTGGCGCTCGCCCAAAAAGGCGGCGGCGACCTGCGTATCGAAAATCGGTCGCGGCAGTACGCCCACGGTATGGAGCATGACCTCCATATCCTGCGAGCACGCGTGAAAGACCTTGGTCACGCTCTCGTCGGCCATAAGCTCGGCCAGCGGCGATAGGTCGTCGATTACCAGGGGATCGACCGCTACGCTCTCGGCAGGGGTGGCAATCTGAACCAAACACAGACGCGGATGGAACGTGCGCTCGCGCAAAAACTCGGTATCGACGGCAATCGCGTCGAACTCACGGGCGCGCTGGCAAAAGTCGAGTAGAGCCTGATGTGTGGAAATGTACATATCAACCCATCGAATAAGGTTAGGCCCGAAAAACACGGGTAGGATATCGGCATTGCCTTACAACTATACTCGGTTAGTCACAGAACGGGAACGTAAGTATGCGCTGCCTTATCATCCACAACCCGGCATCGGGCCCCAGCTCAGATGAAATCTTCGCATTCACGCACGCCCTTGCACAGGGCGGCGACGAGGTCGTGATGCGCTTTATCGGCGATGGCATGGAACCCGAGGACGCCGTGGCAGACGTGCGCGAGTTTGACCGCGTGGTCGTTTCGGGCGGCGACGGCACTGTCTCCAACGTGCTCGACCAGATGCGCGGATGCGGTGTCCCCACGCTCGTCTTCCCCTCCGGTACGGCCTGCCTGTTCTTCAACAACATCGGTAATGCCCCCGAGGCAGCGGCGCTTGCCAAGGCTTGCCGTGCCGGTCGCACGGTCAAAGTCGACATGGGCGAGCTCTTTTGGCTCGACGAGAACGGCAACGAGAAGCGCCACGGCTTCATCATCATCGCCGGCTCGGGTTTCGACGCCGAAATCATGATGAAGGCCGCCCCCACCAAAAACGACATCGGCGAGATCGCCTACTTCCTCTCTGCGCTCGCCACGCCCAACCCTACGGTAGCGCACTTTACGATTGAGCATGACGGCATTGTCGAGGAGCTCGACGGCATCTGCTGCATGGCCGGCAACACCTCGGTCATCCAAAACGACATCAACCTGTTCCCCGACTGCCGCATGAACGATGGCATGGTCGACATTGCGGTCATCGAACCCGTGCGCACCGTGCAGCTGCTGCCTACTGTGATCACCGCTGCGCTTGACCCCGCCGGCAAGGTACTCGGGCGCCCGCAGTTCAAGATCATCCAGACCAAGGAAGCCAAGATCACCTGCACCCCGTCGCTGGGCATGCAGTTCGATGGCGAGATTATCTCCAGCAATTCGGGCGTCTTTGGAGCCCGCGCGCTTCCGCAATGCCTCGACCTCATCGTCGACGAATTCTCCCCGCTCGGAAAATAGGAGGACCCTATGAACGACAATCCCCTGCTCGGCTTTATCATCATCGTTTTGGCCATGCTCGTCGGCTATGCGATCAACGTGATCCACCGCCGGAAGAAGTAATTCCACATTGGTATGATATTCATCCAATTATCGTCTCCCCTGCTGTTTATGCATTTGCCAAACAGCAGGGGATTTTCATTTCAGGCATTCCCAGCTACTTTATTCGGCTACAGTAATTACAGGGCGTCTATATTAAAGTAAAGCTACAAACTGAGTACAATTAACCGCTCGTCGCATATTTCATCACGCTTATCGAGTAAGTGTCTTTCATAGATGAATATTGTTTCCAGTTCGTTACGCTAATGGGGTGTCTTTATTGGCTGAAGCCCTCTGGCGACAGAGGGCTTTCGCACGCTGGGAGGGAAAATGAGGAAAACTCACCCCGTCAACGCGCTCAAGAAGCTAGGCATAGGCCTCGCCTTTGGAGCTGCAACCATCATGTCCATGCCGACATCCGCGCTCGCCTGCACGCAGATATACATGGGCAAAAACTATACGGCCGACGGCAATACGTACTACGGCCGCGCCGAGGACTTTGGCAAGCGCTATCTTAAGCACTACGGCATCGAACCTGCCCACGAACCTGGCTTTAAGTACAGCTCGATTGAATCTGCTTTTGAATACACTTCGAACAAGCCTACCTATCGTTACAGCTATGTACGCGACCACCCCTCCAACTGGATGGGTCGCACCGACGCCTATTCCGAGGCCGGAATCAACGAGAAGGGCGTCTCCTGCTCTGCCACGCTAAGCACTTCCTATAACGAGGAGGCCGATGCAGCAGACCGCATCGATGAGAAAGTGGGTCTGGGCGAGTACAGTTACGGCAGCATCATCCTGGGCGAGAGCGCCACGGCCCGCGAGGGCGTCGAGCTTCTCGGCAGACTGATCGATGATCAAGGCGTCTGCACCAACGACCAGATCATCATCGCCGACAACAACGAGACCTGGCTGTTCGCCACACTTTCCGCCCATCAGTGGATCGCCATGAAGCTCGCTGACGACGTCGCGTCGCTCAACCCTAATATCGGGAGCCTCAACTACGATGTCGACCTTGATGACCCCGAGAACTGCCTACACTCCGAGGGCATCGAGTCCATGCCCGTGGAGAAGGGCTTCGCCAAATACTCCGCTGACGGCAAATTCGATGTCGCCCAAACGTATGGCGAAAGCCTCGCCGATTCCGGCGTAAACCAGTGGTCCCGCTATGTGCAAGGCCGCGATTATTTTGGTAGTCAGCTGACCGAAGGCACAGATTACGACATTATCACAGTAAAGAAGGATGGAAAACCTGACCAAAAGGGAGCCATGGTCAGCGAAATCCAACCCCTGTTCTTCAGGCCTGGCAAGTCTGGCTGGAGCACCTTTGAGCTGATTCGTGCCTTTGGCAACCGCGGCGAGAACGTCCCTGGCCTCAACGCGAACACTGATGGTGTTTATTGCATCGGCAGCGAGCGCAACACCGAGATCAACCTCTTCCAGATTCGTCGCGGGTATGACCCCGAAGTCGCTACCATCCAGTGGGAAATGCTCTCCCGCGCCGCGTACTCCGTCGCCATCCCGTTGTACTCCGCTCTGATAACTGAGGTCAGCCCGTACTTCAGCGATCAGACCGTCTCCTTCGATCACTGCAACCAGACTGACGTCGTGTACAACGAGGAGCCCGAGAACTCAATCAACTACGTCCTCATGGACATCAGCTCGCTCTGCTTCGAGAACCCTGACACCCTTGGTGTCAGCGTTCGTGCCTACCTCGATGCGCTCCAGAACGAGCTTATCGAGCAGAACAAGGAAGTTGACGCCGCCATGCTGGCCGAGACGACCACCGAGGGCCGCACCGCCCTGGCCAACAAGGCCGGCAAGGCTGCTACCGAGAACACCTACAAGAAGTGCAAGGCACTGCTCCAGGAGATGCGCGCCTATCAGAAGGCCGAAAACTTCGACCAGCCCTTTACCCCAAGCGACCTGAACACCGAGACCAACGGCCTCAAGGTGTCCATCACCTACGCCAAGGATGCTCTTGCCACCGATCCGGTCACCCCGGATCAGCCCGGCACTCCTGAGCAGCCTGGCACTCCCGAGCAGCCCGCTAAGCCCGAGCAGCCCGCTAAGCCCGAGCAGCCGGCCGCCAAGCCTGAGAAGCCTGGCAAGTCCGACACCACGACCACGGTAACCACTAACAAGACGAACACCAAGGGCGGCCTGCCCACCACTGGCGATCGTTTTGATGGCCGCATGGTGGCCGCATTCGCCATCGCTGGCGTTGCCGTCATCTCCGCGGGCGGTTACTTCCTCTACCGTCGCAATAAGGAGTAACGTCCTAGCTGTGCGGGCGAGGCAGCAATGGCAGCCTCGCCCGCTCAGCCCGCTCTTTTGACCGGCGGGAAACCCGCCTGAAATCTTTTCAAAAAAGATTTCCCCGCACACACTTTGCTGTGTTATAGTGCAGCGCAACAGCAACTAGGTGCGACCGCGCCATGGCATCACGAAAGGAGCCACCGACATGAAGAACACGATGAAGTCTCTTAACAACTGGTGGTGGCGTGATGCGAATACGATCGGTCGACAGTGAGTCCCTCACGCCTGTTTTTGCGCTCTAGGTGATTGGAAGGCCTCCGGTTTCGACCGGGGGCCTTTTTCTATCTCGAGCCCGATCGCATTCGCATCACGCGCCTCCGCTTTTCTCTTGCACTCCCATTCCAAAAGGATTTTCACCATGTCTCAGAACACCACCGCCACCCAGCCCCGCACCGTCCAGACCGCCGACCGTGGCAAACTCGATGTCCGCGCCCTCGTCCTGCTTGCCATCCTGCTCGCCGCCGGCTTCATCCTCAACTTCACCGTCGGCAAGGCCATCTCGGGCATCTCGGGCGGCATGATCAGCCCCGAGTTCATCATCTCGGCCTTCTGCCTCACCATCCTGGTCGTTCGCCCCAACATCGGCCAGGCGCTCGTCATCGGCCTCATCTCGGCTGCCGTGATCCAGATCACCACCACTTCGCCGTTCGTCGATTTTGCCGCCGAGGGCATCGCCGCCATGCTCATGGCCGGCATCGTCAACGCCGCCGGCAAGAACGGTCAAATCAAGCCCGCCATCGCCATTGTCGCAACCTTCCTGACCACATTTGCCTCCGGCGTCATCTTCATGGTCATCAAGATGGCCATGCTCGGCGTGGTAGGCGAGCTCGCCGCCGCCATGCTGCCCGTCGTTGCCATGACCGCCGTCTTTAACGCCATTCTGGTCGGCGCCCTCTACTTGCCCATCCAGAAGGCCCTGAAGCTCAACTAACCCGTTCGGCTTTATGAGCCACCCCATCTTGGCGTTCATTCGTCGCTCGCGTGCCCAAGTACGCTTCGCTCCTCTTTCGCGCCAACCTGGGGCCCCTCGTAAAGCCGTCTCCGCACTCCACCAACAAAGACTGTCCCAAACGACTAGCTTTTGGGGACGTTCTTAAACGACTAGTCATGTAAGAACGTCCCCAATGACTATGAAAGGTATCCATGGAAACGATCATCAACGTCGACGATGTCTCGTTCTCCTATGGCACGCAGACCGAGCAGGCGCTTAGCCACATCTCGCTCAGCGTGAACAAGGGAGATTTCATCGGCATCATCGGGCCCTCGGGCGCCGGCAAGTCCACGCTTTCCGCCTGCCTGTCGGGCGCCGTGCCCCACCACTACACCGGCACGTTCTTTGGGTCCGTCATGGTTGACGGCCACGACACCTGCGAGGTCTCGCTCACCGACGTATCGCAGATCGTCGGCAGCGTGCTGCAAGACATCGACACGCAGATGGTCGCCTCCGTGGTTGAGGATGAGATGCTCTTTGGCCTCGAGAACTTTGGCGTGCCGCACGACCAGATTGAGCAGCGCGTCACCGAAACCCTCGAGACCGTCGGCATCAGCGACCTGCGCGACCGCGAGATCGCCACCCTCTCGGGCGGACAGAAGCAAAAGGTAGCCATCGCTGCCATCCTCGCTATGCGTCCGCGCGTCTTGGTTCTCGACGAGCCCACCGCGGCACTCGACCCCGCCAGCTCCACGTTGGTCTTCGAGACGCTACGTGAGGCAAACCGCGCACTTGGAATCACCATCGTCGTCGTTGAGCAAAAGGTCGCCCTGCTCTCGGAGTACTGCAACCGCGTGCTCGTGTTCAACCAGGGCGAAATCGCGCTGCAGGGCGAGCCACACGAGGTCTTCGCGCATACCGACGAGCTCCGTGCCATCGGCGTCGACTGCCCTCGCGTCACGCGTATCTTCAATAGCCTCCAAACCGATGGCCTGGTAAGCGGCACCCCCTGCTTGGATGTCGATGAGGCCGAGCGCCTGATTTCGGGCATCGTCGACCCCGCACGCGCGGCTATCGAAGCCCAGGCACCCGCCGGTTCCCCGCATGCACCGTCGTTGCGCCCTCATGCCAAGGACGCCGAACCCGTACTCACCTTCGACCATGTTGAGTTTGCCTACCCCAATGGCGGCGCCGCCGTACACGACCTTAGCCTGACGCTCTATCCTGGCGAGCTCGTGGGCATCGTCGGCCAGAACGGTGCCGGCAAGACCACGCTCACCAAGCTGCTCACAGGCCTGCTTAAGCCCGCCTCGGGCAGCGTGCGCGTCACGGGACTGGATACCGCAGCCGTTCCCACGAGCCGTATCGCCCGCGAAGTCGCAACCCTCTTCCAAAACCCTGACCGTCAGATCTGCAAGGACACCGTGCTCGACGAGGTCGCCTTTGGCTTGGAGCTTGGCGGCATGGACCGCGCCGAGGCTCTGCGTCGCGCCCAGCTCGTCATCGACCGCTTTGGCCTGCCTGCCGATGAGGCACCTTTCTCGCTTTCGCGCGGTCAGCGCCAGATGGTGGCACTCGCCTCTGTCGTGGTCGTAGAGCCCAAGATCGTCGTGCTCGACGAGCCCACGAGCGGCCTTGATTACCGCGAGTGCATGACCGTCATGGAAACGGTGCGCACCATGGCCGAGCGCGGTTGCGCCGTTATCATGGTCTGCCACGATATGGAAGTCGTTTCGGATTTTGCCGAGCGCATTGTGGTAATGGCCGACGGTCGCATCCTCGACCGCGGCCGCATGCACGAGCTATTCTCGAACATCGATCTCATGCGGCGTGCCTACGTGGAGCCTCCCCAGGTTATTGAACTCTCGCGCCGTCTGGCATCTTCCGTCTCGCCCGCTTTTGCGCAGGTGAGCGAGGTCACCGA
This sequence comes from Collinsella sp., assembly GCA_048484635.1. Lineage (GTDB taxonomy): Bacteria > Actinomycetota > Coriobacteriia > Coriobacteriales > Coriobacteriaceae > Collinsella. Next base: position 13,394 of record DBFWDM010000035.1, on the reverse strand, counting down.
TGTCGTTCGAATTACCAAGGAGATGGTCCACCGTGGTTAACGTCATCGACTACATGCCGGGCGATACGCTGCTGCATCGCCTGAACCCCGTCGTCAAACTGGGCCTCGCCGCCGCCATCATCGTCGGCATCTTTTTGTCCGACACCTACGTGGCGCTGCTGGGCTTTTTGGCACTCACCCTTGTACTGGGTGCCTATGCCGGCGTCGTCAACCGTCTGTTCTCGCTACTCAAGTTGCTGATTCCGCTCGCGCTTATCATGCTGGTGCTCCAGCTGGCCTTTATGCGCGATGGCAACGTGGTGTGGGGTTTTATCACCGACACGGGCCTCATCACCGGATCGAAGGCCTGCCTGCGCCTGCTGGGTGTGGCGTTACCACTCATCCTCATGCTCATGGTAACCAAGCTCAACGACCTTGCCAACGCCTGCGTCGAGGTGCTGCACGTGCCGTATCGCTATGCCTTCACCTTTACCACGGCGCTGCGCTTTGTGCCGGTGTTTGGTCAGGAGATGAACGCCATCATGGAGGCGCAGACCGCACGCGGCGTCGAGTACGACACCAAGAACCCCATCAAGAAGCTCAAGCTCATGCTGCCGTTGTGCGTACCGCTGCTTATCTCGAGCGTGGGCAAGACCGACGCCACCGCGCTTGCCGCCGAGCAGCGCGGCTTCTACCTGCGCACGCGCGCCAGCTCGTACAAACGCTATCCCATCAAGGGTCTGGATATCGCCGTGCTCGTCATCAGCGCCGTCCTCATCATCCTGGGATTCCTGTTCTAGCTCATCGTCAGCACCAACCGCCTAATGCAAAAGGCCTCGGCTCGCACCAAACGAGCCGAGGCCTTTACTGTTTCTCCAGATAAAACCTACCAAAATAAACCTGTCCCTTTTTGGCGGGTCGGAAGCTAGAGGCGGTAGGGGGCGCCGCTGCGGATGATGGATTCGCGCACCAGGACGTCCATGGCGTCGAGGGTGATCTCGGGCATCTCTCGGTACTTCTGCAGCACCGATAGCTCGGTGCAGGCCAGAATGACGCGGTCGCAGCCGCTACGGGCGAACTCCCACATCACGCGGTCGAACTTATCCATATCGGGCTCACGTCCGGCCTTCACATCATCGTAGATAAGCGACATCACATCGTTCTGACGTTTCTCGCTGGGATAGACAACCTCAACACCCGCAGCCTTACATTCGCGGCCGTAGACGCCCGCGCCCACGGTTCCGTCGGTGCCCATGATGCCAATCTTGTGCACCGGCTCGGCCGGCATACTCAGGTTGGGGTCGAACTCGCACTCCCCCATCACCGCACCGGCCAGAGCATAGCGCACCGACTCACGCGGCATGTGGATAATCGGCACTGTGGTAAACGACTGGATCTGGTCGTAGAAGTAGTGTGACGTGTTGCAGGGAATGGCAATGTGCGCACAGCCCAGCGACTCGAGTGCCTGGGCACACTCTTTCATGGTCGCCAGCAGCTTGGCATGCTCGCCGGTCTTAATGGCCAGCGTGCGGTCGGGCATGGTCGACTTGGAGAGCACCACCATGTCGATATGTTCCTGATCGCAGGCAGCAGCCGTATGACGCACCACCTGGTCGTAGTAATACGACGTGGCCTCGGCGCCCATGCCGCCGATAACTCCCAGCTTTTCCATCGCCGCCTCCTTGGTGACGCTTGCGCAATTGCGCGTATCATACCCGCGCCCGCCCGATGCAAACCGGACGGGCGCCGTGCTCATCTACTTGTAATACGTCTTGAACAGCTTAAAGTGGCGCAGCTTGGTGTGCCACATGCGCAGCCAGCGGTTAAAGACAAAGTCGCCCTTCATAAACGAAGGGTCGGCGCCCTTGCCTTCCTTGTCCAGGCGATGCACCTTAGCGCGCAGCTCGGGATCCTTGACGTACTTGTCGACGACGCCCATGGGGACGACCATCCACAGGGCCTCGTCCTGAGCCGTCACAAACTCCGGCTCAAACGGACGGTTGAACACATACTCGTCCACCACATACTTGGCAACGTTAAAGCCGCTGTTGGTAACGTAGTAGTTGCTGCGGCCCTGGCGCGTGTTGAAATCGAAGAACTTAAACGAGCCGTCGCGCTCGTCGTACTTTACGTCAAAGTTGGAATAGCCCACAAAGTGAAGGTCCTCGAGCAACTTGCGCACGCCGCCCATGAGCTCGTCGTTGGGCTCGGTAATGATACAGGCATGGTTGCCGACACCGTGGGGCTGATGCTCCTCGAGCAGCACATGGCCCAGGCACATCATGCGGACCTTACCGTTGCGGTCGGAATAGCTGGTGAGCACGCGCATGTACTCGTCGTTGCCGGGCACGCGATCCTGCAAGATCAGGTCGTCGGTGTAGCCGCTGGCATACGAATCGCGAATGACCTGTTCCAGCTCGGCGCGGTCGGCAATCTCATAGGCCTTCTTCTGGCCCTCGAACTCATGCTGCCACCACATGATGCCGTCGGAAGGCTTCAGAATCATCGGGTAAGGAAAATCGATCTGGTCGAGCACTTCGGCAGGCGCCTCACCCTGGGCATTGAGCATCGCCTTGGTAAAGGTAAACGTGTGCGGATAGGGCACGCCATGCTTCTCGCACAGCTCGTAGAAGATCTCCTTCTTCTGACACTGTTCAAGCATGCTATAGGGAGCGTAAGGCGCGACGATGTTATCCGCCAACTCATGGGCATCCTTGGCCTGAGCCACGAGGGCAACATAGTTATCGCCACAGCCCACAAGGACAATCGTCTTGTCGGCATGCGCTTGGGCAATGCCGTTGACGGTTTTGAGCATCACGGGCATGGTATCGATATCCACGTTGGGCGTGTAGTCGATAATCTGGCTGCGGTACGCAGGGCCCGTCTGGTACTTGCCAAAGACCAGACTCTTGACCTGGTACTCCTCGTAGAAGGCGCGCGCCACCGAGTAGGCGTTGATGTCGCCACCGAGCAGCACGGGGATGAACTCGCGCTCTGTAAACTGCAATGCCATGGAAACTTCCTATCATGAACTGCCCACACAACGGGCGGTCTTTGCGCAACTGATTTATTCTAGCGTGCCAAGCCGCCGGCGCCCAAAGCTCCACCGTATCTATGGCAATCGACGTAATCGTCCAGCACGAAGGCCAGCACGAAGACGGCGCTCACCGTTGTATGACAATGGGCAATGAACCTACCATTGTTGTAGGATTCAGTGTATTGACATCCTCGAGCGAAAGGCGCGCACGTGCCCCAAGACCATCCGACCGATAATCCCATCCTCAATGCCGCGAAGCACGAGCTGGCGGAACGCGCACAAACGGCAGCTCCCCTACGCACCGCAAACGATGCTTACAACGGGCCTGCCCGTATCGTCTCAATCAACACGTCGGAGCACAAAGGCACGCGTAAGTCACCCGTCGCCGACGGGCACGACACCGTCATCGAGCAGTTTGGCCTCGCCTCCGATGCGCACGCCGGGCATTGGCACCGCCAGGTTTCCTTTTTAGCTGCAGAGTCTATCCAGACGGCGCAGGCGCGCGGGCTCGATGTGCACGAGGGCGACTTTGGCGAGAACTTCACAACCCAGGGCATCAACCTGCTCTCGCTCCCCCTGGGAACGCAGCTCAAGATTGGCAACGATGTCCTGGTCGAAATCAGTCAGATCGGCAAGGTCTGCCACACCCGCTGTGCCATCTACTATCTCGCCGGCGACTGTATCTTTCCCCACGAGGGCATTTTCGGCGTGGTGCTACAAGGCGGAGAAGCCCATACCGGCGACGACATACAGGTGGTCAAGCTCGGCGATGGCACCTGTTCCTTCACTCCCGCCGACGCACTCAAAGAGGTGGAGCAGGCTCGTCGCGAAGGAACCCTGTAGTTGCAAAATCCCACGTTGAAGTAGCTTTTACAGCCAAGAATCCCGTTTCAATAGGGTGCCGTAACGTTAAAGTTGAACTCTATGGTTTCTCAACAATTCATCATAACTGCAGGTCAAAGCCAAAGCCTCAAGTTCAACTTGACCCTTTGGAACCTTTAAGGTTCAAGTTGAGGTCGAAAGCAGTAGTAGAATACCGTTCGAACCATAACCTACGATTGATTGCAGAGGGACTGGATGCAGCATTCGAATCATCGCACCGCAGCGCTCATTGCGTCGAAGCCGGCTCGTATCATCACGAGCGCCGTGCTCGCCGTTGCGCTGACGGCCACGCCGATGCTCTCCCCCGTTGCGGCGTATGCCGCCTCGCAGGCAACGCAGGACCAGCTTTCCGCAGCCCAGCAGAAGATCGAAGCCGCCACGAGCGCCTACAACGACGCCCGCACCAAACTCGATGACCTGCAAAAGCAGATTGACTCCAATGAGGCAAGCATCAAGGAAATCGAGGCCAAGCTTCCCGAGCAGCAGGCCAAGGCAAGCTCCGCCATGCGCGATCTGTACAAGTATCAGAAGGGCACCAATCCCATCGTGAGCTTCCTGGTCAACGCACAGAGCCTGGGTGAGTTCATCACGACCTGCAAATACACCAACCAGATCACGAGCTCGAGCGTCGACGAGATCGAACAGCTCAATAACATGCAAACCGAACTCGAGCAGAACAAGGCTGAGCTCCAGCAGGCCAAGTCACAGCTTGAGGCAGAGCAGAAAAACGCCGAGGATGCGCTGGCACAGGCCCAGCAGCTCCGCAGCGAGGCACAGGCAAAAGCCGAGCAGGAAAATGCCGCCGAGCTTGCCAAGCTTGAGGCCGATAAGGCCGCTGCCGCCGAGAAGCTCTCGGGCGAGGGCGTAAGCGGCAGCAATTCCAGCAGCCAGGCCACCAACACCAACACCACCATCGACACCACGGTGAACAGCTCCAATACTGGTAGCTCCGATTACGATTCGTTCATTAATGAGTGGACAGGCCGCATCGACAATTATCTCGCCGGCTCCCCCATGGCAGGCCAGGGCTATAACTTTGCCGTCGCCGCTTGGAATACCGGTGTCGACCCCCGTTGGTCCCCCGCCATCGCCTGCATCGAGAGCACCAAGGGTGCTTATTGCGCCAATTCTTACAACGCCTGGGGCTGGAGTGCACGTGGCGGCGGTTGGCGCAGCTTTGGCAGCTGGAGCGAGGGCATCTCCGCTCACGTTGCCTATCTGGGCGCCAACTACGGCTCCACCCTTACCCCGGCAGCGGCCAAAAAGTACTGCCCGCCCACGTGGCAGGACTGGTACAACAAAGTCGCCGCTCAGATGAACCGCATCTAAGTGCAACTGCAAAGGGCCCCAATGGGGTCCTTTTCTTTTAGGTAGCGGAGGTATCGACGACGCCGGTCGCATTGGCAACCGCGACTATGACAATCATGCATAGGAGCAGCACACCCAATGCCTTGAGCCAGAGTTTCGCGAGTTTCTTGCCGCGATAGCTGTCGAGCAGTGCGAATCGCCGACGAAGACGGCGCTTATCGAGCAGTGCGAAATGCATAAGCACCATAAGGCCATCGACAAAGAAAAAATACTCGATTATGAGAAGCCACGTCGGGTAGCTTTGGTTTGCTCCGGTGGGGTGAAAGACGGCAAAGTGACTTCCGGCAAAGAACACAAGCAGCGAGAAGCAGACGAGCGTATTCCAAATGCGGCCCAGAGACTCCGGAACGCGAGAGAGCAGGCCGCATGCAGCGGAGGCGGCAGGGCCAGGAGGCCCTGCGGGGTTCTGGAGCCCTTGGGGCGTCAACACCGTCTCCGAGGCCGGAGTTCGGACAGGCGGCGCAGGAGGCCGCACGGGGCGACTCAGATCGTATGCCGCGCGCGTCGCCCGTCCCAACGCTTCCGCACTCGCAAAACGCTTGGCCGGGTCGAGCGCCATCGACATGCAGACGGCATCGGCAAGTGGAGTGGGAATGCCGCGCGCCTCGCATTGCTCGCGCATGTCGAGCCCTGGCTTAGGGTCGACTCCCGTCAAGCAGAAGAACAACAGGGCGCCAAGTGCGTAGACGTCGCTTCGCACGCTCGTCTGCCCAAACCCATACTGCTCGGGCGGCGCATAGGGTCGCGTGCCAAACTTGACGGTGTCGGCATCGGCGCCATCGTGCCATACGCGCGCGATCCCCAGGTCGATAATCACCAGCGATGAAAACGTCAGGCCGTCATCAGGCGTATAGTTGGCACCTGTCACGATGATATTCGACGGCTTGAGGTCACGATGGATCACCGGCGCCGACGTCTCCCCCGCCATTGCAAAACCGGCATGGAGCTCGCCCACGGCGTCGCAAAGGACAGGATACAATTCACGCGCATAATCGGGGGTGGCTCCCAGACGGTCCACCAGCGCCCCGAGCGTCTCCCCTTCGATGTATTCCATAACCACGTTGAGCTCGTCGCCCACACGACGACAATCGACGATTCTGGGCAGGTGCTCAAAACGCCTGCCTGCCCGCTGAACGGCAAACAGACGCTCGTATGCCCCGCCGATTTGAGCCGAAGCATCGATGCGTTTACGGACAAAGGGGCCGAGCGAGCCACCGCCGGTTCCTTCAAAGTACACGAGCTCGGTTGTTTCAACGGTCGAGCGCTTAAGTACACGCTCCACGCGATAGCTGTCGTCGCAATCGAGCGACGCCAGGTGCTCGGCAAGCGCTGCGGTCAGCTCGTCATCGGAATATGTTGGGGTCTGAGTATCCATAGCCTCCATCATAGCGCAGGGCGCAGACACCCCATGGCATCCGCGCCCCGTTCGTTTGCATCGTTGCTCGGCAGCTCCGCCGGCTCAGATATCAGCCGCTAACTCACCGTCTCCTCGCCAAAGCGATACAGCTCCTCGTTGACCTTTTGGAGGCTGCACCCGCGATCGATGCAAAAGATGATAATCGCATCGCGGCGGTCCTTGCAGTTAAGGACGCTTACCCCGGCAGCCGTCAGCGCACGGTTAGTCTCTTTGAGCGTCAGCGCCATCGCAAAGGCAATCTGCAGCACCTTATTGCGGCTCGGATGCCGCGCACCGGTAAAAATCTGATAGCCAAAGGTCTCATTGAGATCGGCCATACGAACCACGCGCGAGCGCTCCAAGCCCTTTTCCTGCAGTAGCTGCTTCAGGTAGTTCGAAAGCGACGGGGCGGCAAAGTCGTGTTCTTTGATATAGCCATCGATGTTTGGCGCGTCGAGAAGCTCATTGAGCAACTCGTCAGTCAGCTTTTTATCGAGCATACGACCTCACCTCCCCCTGTGCATGCAACATGCTAGAAACCGCTCACATCCGAGCGCTCCCAACTGACGACCTGATCGGGAGACACCGTACCCAGCGCCTCGAACTTCCAGGAGCCGCCTGCCTTCAGATGATTGGTATTTGCAAGAGCCGTTCCAACCTGGTTGCCATCAGCATCATACAGAACATATTCAATCTGAATGTAGCTCTTTTCCTTGTCCGTGTTATTGGTCAGCGTGCCCGTGATCTTATAGGCAAACTGATTGGAGGTGTCTTCAGCCTCGTCAGCAATGGTATACGGTTCTTGCGGTTCTTTTTGCTCCTCAGCCTGCTGTGTCGCCTCGGCAGGTTTTGCCGAATCGCTCGCAGACGAATCGGTTGAATTGCCACCCATAGAGCCCACGGCACCGACGATAACCAGCACCACGATGACGCCTAGGACAATCTTGCCGATCGGCTTCTTTCCCTCTTTTGCCATTATTCATCCTTCCTACGATCCGGCTACCGCGCCGGCACACAGCACATCGTAGAAAGGATTGAACTTGAATTCATTAGCTGAGAGCTAAGGCTGCAGTAAACGGCCAATGCAGTTATCCAAACGCCGAGCAAACGCACTTTGCGCAACCGTCTGCTGGCAGCGCGTCAACCCACCGTTACGGATTCCCCAGTAAAGGCGCTGATCATCAACAGGACAAAGAACACCAGGTAGCTGGCACTCAGCGGGTACGCAATAATCAGGAAGACGACCCAGCCGACATTGGTTTTACCGTCGGCATGGCGTTGCTCGCGATTGCGGCAGAGCCAAATCGTCACGCCAATGGCCACAATCAACAGCACAAGTGCTGCCGCAGCCAGCCCAGCAAGCACAAACATCACGCCAATGCTCACAGCAATAACCGGGAGCAGCAGCAAACCGCACCCGCATCCACCCGGACTATATACGGCAGGCTGTCGGCGTCGCCTCATCGTCACGCCACCCCCATCATCTCTGAGCACTACAGCGCAATGGCCTGCTGAACAGGAACGATCTTATCGAGTTCCGGTTCGATCCGCCTTTTCTCGGCCTCAAGGTCAAACGCCACCTGAGCGCGCAGCCAATAACCATCCGTCAGGCCAAAATAACGGCAAAGACGGAGGTCGGTGTCGGCCGTCACGCGACGTTTTCCCAAGACAATCTGCCCGATACGCTGAGCCGGAATCCCGGTCTCTTTCGCAAGGCGATATTGAGAAATGCCCATGGGAACAAGAAACTCCTCTTTGAGAAGCTCACCAGGAGTCACTGGCGACAGCAAATCGGACGAGGTCTCATCACTTGTGATAATCGACGATTTCGACATTCCAAGCCATCTCCTGTCTCCACTCAAAACAGACCCGATAGCGCTCATTACGATGCAATCATAGTATCGCCTTACGTTAGTAACGTCAAACGTTTCTATAGACTTACATCTCTATTATATCGTACGTTTGTTCGTGTTTTCTAGAACAAATAGTCCTTCACACCTTAGTCAAGCAAAAGCAATCGTTTGTAGACATCGAGGCCCTTGAGTAGAATTTCCTCGTCAAAGAGCATGCTATCGGTATGCAGAGCGCTTGTGGCATAGGCGGGGCAGCCATCCGAATCACTCGGGTTGTCTTGGTCCTCTGGCATACCCGTGCCCAGCAGGAAAAACACGCCCGGCAGATGGCGCTGATAGAACGCGAAATCCTCGGCGATTAGCAGCGGCTCGTCCACGAGCTGCAATTCGGGCAGAGCGGGCGCGATTCGGGCAAACAACTCAGGGTCGTTATCGACCGGTGGATAGCCCTCGGCAAAGTCAAGATCATACGTGCAGCCCGTTGCGGTGCACGCCTCGTCGAGCACACGGCGTACGCCTTCGCGCGCACGGTCGAACATGTCGTCCGTAAACACACGTAGGCTGCCGGCAACATGGGCCTCCCCCGCCACCGCGTTGCAGACGGCACCGGCCTGCAGCAGACCAAACTTACCGATACAGGGCTCGTCGGTGCCCAGCTCGTCCATCAGCTCGCGCTCGGCAACCAAAAACTTCGCTGCCGCCAACGCGGCATCGTGCGACTCCCCAACCGGCACACCATAGGTCTTAGCGATGTGGATGCTCGTACCGTGAATATGGATATGCGTCTCGCTCGAACGCGCCAGCAGCGGACCGGAACAACTCGCCAACGTGCCGGCAGGCAGATCGGGCCACACATGGAAGCCAAAAATGCGGTCGGCCCCATAGCGCTCGAACACACCACTCTCGCATACCGTCTTGGCACCACCGGTCGTTTCCTCGGCCGGCTGGAACACAAAGAGAACGTTGCGCCTAATGGCGCCCGGCTGTTCGCGAATCGTACGGTCGACATACGTCGCGGCGGCAAGCGCCATGGCCATATGTCCGTCATGTCCGCAAGCGTGCATCTTGCCGGGATGGGTCGAGGCAAAGGCCGCTCCCGTCGCCTCCGCGATGGGCAGCGCATCCATATCGGCGCGAATCGCCGTGGCATGCGCGGCATCAACGCCGGCGTCGAAGAAAGCACAGACGCAGTTGGGGCACGGATGGGTCACTTCGCAGGTGAGCGGTGCCAACACGCCCTCGATATAGGCAATGGTTTGCGGAAGATCGAAATCGAGCTCCGGAATGCGATGGAGATCGCGGCGATAGCGACGGAGTTCTTGGAGCTCGGTCATAGAGGATCCCTTCGTGAGGCACATCTGTTGCAACTTATTGTGATACAGGATTGTGGCGCACATGTTTCCAGCATATCCCTGCATTTTTTAAACGTTATATACGAATACTCTTGTTTGGTAAAGTGCAACGTGATAGGGTCTTTACCACTTGATAGAGGCGCGGGCACGAAGAGCCGCGGGCGAGCCGGCAGGCTTTGACCCCGTGGGGAGGCGAAACCCGCCGAACTGGGTTTTTCGGGCACGAACAACCTGGTGGGCCTGTGGGAAACACCCACAGGACTGTCTGCAGCAATGCGGGAGCGCTATCCGGACATTGGGTCCACGCTATGCGGATTCGATGCGCAGATGGCGCCGTCTGGATAGCGAGGTTTACGGGACATGGTATTGACCCCCAACGAGGCATATGCGGCCAAGCAGCCGTTTGTGGACAAGGAGACACTCGAGCATATCGTCGAGCAGTTCCCCACGCCGTTTCATCTATACGACGAGGCGGGCATCCGCCGCAACATGCAAGAAGTGCGCGACGCCTTTGCATGGAACCCGGGCTTTAAGGAATACTTTGCCGTCAAGGCCAACCCCAACCCGGCGCTCATCTCCATTCTCAACGAATACGGCTGCGGCTGCGACTGCTCGAGCTATACCGAGCTCATGATCGCCCGCTCGCTGGGTATCACGGGACACGACATCATGTTCTCGTCCAACGATACGCCGGCTGCCGACTTTGAGCTCGCCGACAAGCTGGGTGCCATCGTCAACTTTGACGACATCAGCCACATCGAGTTCTTTGAGCGTGTTGCGGGACCCATCCCCAAAACGGTCGGCTGCCGCTTTAATCCAGGCGGCCTGTTCCAGCTCTCCAACGGCATCATGGACAACCCAGGCGACTCCAAATATGGCATGACCACCGAGCAGCTCTTCGAGGCCTTCCGCATGCTCAAAGCCAAGGGCGCCGAGGACTTTGGCATCCACGCATTCCTTGCCAGCAACACCGTCACCAACGACTACTACCCCGAGCTCGCGCGTATCCTCTTTGAGCTTGCCGTACGCCTGGAGCGCGAGACCGGCGCACACGTCGCCTTCATCAATCTGTCCGGCGGCGTCGGCATCCCCTACCTGCCCGAGCAGCAGGCCAACGACATTCGCGCCATCGGCGAGGGAGTACACGCGGCATACGACGAGATCCTGGTTCCCGCCGGCATGGGCGATGTGGCCATCTGCACTGAGATGGGCCGCTTTATGATGGGCCCCTACGGCTGTCTGGTCACCAAGGCTATCCACGAGAAGCGGATCTACAAGGACTATATCGGTGTCGATGCAAGCGCCGTCGATTTGATTCGCCCTGCCATGTATGGCGCCTACCACCACATTACGGTGATGGGTCAGCCGGACGGTCCCGATAAAACCGCAGCCACCGTCACGAACACCTATGACATCACGGGCAATCTGTGCGAGAACAACGATAAGTTCGCCATCGACCGCGAGCTGCCGCATATCGACATGGGTGACCTGCTTGTAATCCACGATACCGGTGCGCATGGCTACTCCATGGGCTACAACTACAACGGACGTCTGCGCTCCGCCGAGGTCCTGCTGCGCCCCGATGGCGCGGCCGACCTCATCCGCCGCGCCGAGCGCCCGGGCGATTACTTTTCCACGCTCGACGTGCTGCCGTGCGGCCGAGAGCTGCTGGCCAAGTCGCGCGCCGAAAGCGCCCGCCGTCGCGCCCAAGACGAGCGCCTGGCAGTCGCAGCTCAATGGAACAAACGCATCCAGATCGCGGAGGCGAAGGAGAAGAACATGGACATCCGCAATCTCGAGGGCTCAATCGTCGCCCTGGTTACGCCGTTTAAAAAGGACGGCAGTGTCGACTTTGACGCGCTCGAGCGCCTTATCGATTTCCACTTGCAAAATGGCACCGACGCCATTCTCACCCTGGGCACCACCGGCGAGAGCGCCACGATGACCGATGACGAGGACAACTCCGTCGTCGCCGCCGTGGTCAAGCATGTTGCAGGACGCGTCCCCGTCATCGCCGGCTCAGGCTCCAACTCCACGCAGACCATGCTCACCAAGTCGCTTACTTACCAGGGCTTGGGAGCCGACGGCCTGCTGCTCATTACCCCCTACTACAACAAGTCCAACGAAGAGGGTATCTATCAGCACTTTAAGACCGTCGCCGATGCCGTTGACATCCCCTGCATCCTGTACAACATCCCCGGCCGCTGCGGCTGCGGTATCAGCGAGCGCAACGTAGAGCGCCTAGCCGCGCACCCCAACATCATGGGCATCAAGGAGGCCTCGGGCAACGTCGCCTACGCGGCCAAGATCGCCCACCTGCTGTCCGACGATTTCCGCATGTACTCGGGCGAGGATGCACTCACAGTGCCGCTCATGAGCCTGGGCGCTTCGGGCACCATCAGCGTGTGGGCCGACGTGCAGCCGCAGCTTGTACACGACATGTGCCGCGCTTATCTGGACGGCGACGTAGCGCGCGCCCGCGATATCCAGATTGCCGGCCAGCCGCTCATCAACGCCCTCTTTAGCGAGGTCAACCCCATCCCCGTCAAGGAAGCGCTCGCCCAGATGGGCATGATCGAGGCAAACTACCGTATGCCGCTGTGCCCCATGGCAGACGACACGCGAGCCGCACTTACCGATGCTCTGAAGGGAGCTGGTCTACTTGATTAAGACCGTCATTATGGGAACGGGCCGCATGGGCTCGCTCATCCGCACTACCGCCGAAGGCATTGTCGACGCCGCCGGGCAGCCCGTTTTTGATATCGTGGCCCAGATTGGCTTCGATTTGAGCGAGCTCGAGAACGCACCGGCTGCCGACGTCATCATCGACTTCTCGAACGTCGCGACCTTCGACGCCGTCGTCGCCTATGTCGAGCGCACGGGCGCGGCGTTGGTCTCAGGCACCACAGGCTACACCCCCGAGCAGATGGACCGCCTGCGTGAGCTGGGCCAGAACACCCGCGTTATGCACTCGGGCAATTACTCCATCGGTATCGCAGCCCTGCGCCATCTGGTAGCGCAGGCTACACGCGAGCTGCCCGGCTTTGACTGCGAAATCGTCGAGACGCACCACAACCAAAAGGTCGACGCCCCCAGCGGCACTGCCAAGCTACTGCTCGACGCCGTCGTCGAAGCCGAGCCCGAGGCAGGCTACCACCCCGTCTATGGCCGCGAGGGCATGTGCGGAGCACGCGATCCCAAGGAAATCGGTATGCACTCGCTGCGCGGCGGCACCGTCGCCGGCGTGCACGAGGTGAGCTTCTTTGGCCAGGACGAGGAGGTCACGCTCACCCACCGCGCCACGAGCCGTCAGATCTTTGTCAACGGCGCCTTGGCAGCCGCGCAGAAGCTCGTCACCCGCGAACCCGGCTTCTATACGTTCGACAAGGTCATGTTTGCCTAACCAGGTATCAACCGAATCCACCCAAAGGAGAGATAGCAAATGAGCAACGCAGCCGAGATGGATGCACAGGAGATTATCAACTACATCGCCACCGCGCCCAAAAAGACGCCCGTCAAGCTGTACG
>DBFWDM010000034.1:0-3561 GCA_048484635.1 Collinsella sp. | reverse complement strand
TAGCGACGTCATCATGGCCGGCAGGCGTCAACTCACCCGCTCCGAGCAGCTCTTGGCCGCCGACACACGCCGCAACGCCCGCAACCTGTTTGCAAGCGCCAAACTGCTCGCGCTCGTCGTCATCGTCTCGCTCGCCATGGGCGTTGCCGCTTGGGCGTTTTTGGCCTCGCTGAATATCGCGACCGACTATCGCGAGCACCATGCGTGGGTCTACGCGCTGCTTCCCGTTGTGGGCGTTGCCACCGCATGGGTGTACAAAAACCACGGCCTTGCCGCCAAACGCGGTAACAACCTGGTCATCGACTCCGCTCTGGGCACACGCCTCATCCATATGCGCATGGCCGTCCTCACCTTCGTCTGCTCCACGCTCACACACCTAACGGGCGGGTCAGCCGGTCGCGAGGGAGCTGCGGTGCAGATTGGCGGCACCATCGCCAGCAACATCTCGAGCCTCGCCCACCTCAAAAAGCACGACCACCACGACCTCATGCTCGCCGGCATCTCGTCGGCCTTTGGCGCCGTATTCGGTTCGCCCCTTGCCGGAGCTTTCTTTGGCATGGAGATGTGCTTTATCGGCAAGATCGACTACACCGCGGGCATCTATTGCCTGGTCGCCTCGTTTACCGGCTACTTTACGTCGCTTGCCTTGGGAACCGAGTACGAGGCGAATGTCATCGCCAGCGTTCCCGCTATGACGCCCACAACGGTCGTCATCGTTGTTATCAGCGCCATCATCTTCGGTCTGACGGCACGCCTCTTTGCCTGGTCGGTTCGAACCGTCAAGAGCCTGTACGGTCGTTTTATCACCAACTATATTGCTCGCGCACTCGTGGGCGCGCTCGTAGTGCTCGCGGCCTACGCGATGCTCGACGCCTGGAAGTATGCCGGCCTTGCCACCTGGCTCTCGGGTGCCGGGTTCGCCGGTAACACGACCCTTGCCGACGCAGCCATCAAGCTCGTGGTGACGGCGCTCACCCTGGGCGCCGGCTTCCAAGGAGGCGAGGTCACGCCCCTGTTTGGTATCGGTGCGGCGCTCGGCGGCTGGATCGGTTGCCTCGTCGGAATCGACCCCAGCTTTCTGGCAGCGCTGGGTATGCTCGGCGTGTTCTGCGCCGGCCTCAACGTGCCCATCACCACCTGCATGATGGCCATCGATCTGTTCCACGGCACGGCCGCCGGGTTCTTTGTCATCGTGGCCTTTATCAGCTATCTCGTCGGCGGCCACCGCGGCGTGTACCCCGCCCAGCGCATTATCTCACCCAAGCGTCGTTCGCTTATTGTGGATGAGGGCGGTACGGTAGCGGATGCTATCGAGCGCCACAACGACCTGATAGAGTAGACGTAAGTATTCGCCGTGCAGCCACAATCGGGGGCAATTCGACCTGAGCGCGACCGCACCGTCACGTCATACGCCGGGAGTCGCCCCATGCACGCAACTGATTTTGGCCTCACGCTCATCATCGCCAACCCAGCCGCCCAGTCGGGTGCGGCGCGCGAAGTTGCCGAGCGCCTGCAACGCTTTATGGACATGACTGCACGCGCATCCCAGTTTGACCTGGTGCTAACCGAGCGCATGGGACACGCCAAGGAGCTTGCCGCACAGGCTCAGGGCTATCGCACCGTTATCGCCCTTGGCGGCGACGGCGTGATTCACGAGGTCGTCAACGGGCTTATGACGCAGGATGAGGCGGTCCGCCCCGCTCTCGCCATCCTACCCGTGGGCTCCGGCAACGATTTTGCCCAAACACTCGGCATCGACGATTTCTCCGGTAAGGATTTTGGCGCGCTGCTCTCCTGCGAGCTGCAGCGTCAGGACATCGGGCGCATTCGCTCATGGAACCCCGCAAGCGGTAGCGGCGAGGCTTCCGTTGAGTACTACGACCAGACGCTTTCGATCGGCATCGATGCCGCCATCGGCCTGGGCACCACCGAGCTGCGCAAAAAGACGGGTCTCGCCGGCACTCCGCTCTACACTCTCTCGGGACTTGAGCAGTTTGGCCTACGCTATCGCAATTACCCCATGACAGCCAGCTTTGACGGCGCGCCCGCCGAGCGCGTGAGGGCGATCATCATGGCGATTCAGCTGGGCCCCACGTATGGCTCGGGCTATCGTATCTGCCCCGATGCCGACCCCTGCGACGGCATGCTCGACGTCTGCTACGCCTGCGGCCCCGTCCCTCGCGCGGTTGCCCTGCCTATGTTTCTTTCGGCTAAGGACGGCCACCATACCAAGTTGCCACCGGTTCGCATGCGCCGATGCCGCCATGCCGCGCTCACCTTGGAGGAGCCCGACTACCCCATCCAGGCCGACGGCGAGCCCGTTGTCGCCTCACGCATCGAGGTCGACATCCTCGCCGGCGCCCTCGAGGTCTGGCACCCCACCCGCTAACCCCACCTAAGTTGCGGTGAAATAGGGACTGTCTTACGGCTTTAGCTGCATAAACAGTCCCTATTTCACCGCAACTTACGAGGAGGCTATTCCTCCCCGCCCGGCTTGCGACGGTTGGCCTTTTTAATGGCGTTGAAGTGCTTGTCATTAAGCCTGCGCTGGCGAGAGCGCTGAGGCACCTTGGTCTTTACGCGTCGACGCGGTGGACGCCCGCGACGCTCAAGCTCAGCGCGCAGCTTACGCAGGCAGCTCGCGCGATTCTGAAACTGGCTGCGGCTCTCACGCGCCGTCACGACAATCCCCGTGGGCCCATGTTTCATGCGCACCGCAGAGTCCGTCGTGTTCACGCCCTGCCCACCCGGACCCGTCGCGCGAAACACCTGTACCTCGCAATCGCGCGCCAGCTCCTCAACCGACATCTCGGCAAAGCGCGCATACTCGCGCCAGCCCATCTTGTTCTCGTCCATATCAACACCTCCCCTCATACAAAAAATGTGACAAAGGGACAGTCCCTTTGTCACATCGCATACCAATCGCTTGTGTTGCGCGCTTAGGCGAAGGTGATCTCGCCGTTCTCGCAGTCCATATCGGCGATACGGGCCAAGCTCTCAACGCGGAAGCCGCGCTTACGGAGCTTATCGCCGCCGCCCTGGAAGCCCTTCTCAACGGCAATGCCAATGCCGGCAACTTCGGCGCCCGCAGCCTCGCAGATCTTAATAAGGCCCTCAAGCGCGCAGCCGTTGGCCAGGAAGTCGTCGATAATCAGGACCTTATCGCCCTCGGACAGAAAGCGCTTGCCGACAATGACCGGGTACTCCTTCTGCTTGGTAAAGGAATAGATGGTCGTGGCATACTGCTCGCCGTCAAGGTTGATGGACTGGGCCTTCTTTGCAAAGACCACCGGCACGCCGCCAAAATGCTGAGCTGCGATGCAGGCCATACCAATACCCGAAGCCTCAATCGTCAGGATCTTGTTGATCTCGACACCCTCGAACAGACGGGCCCATTCGGCGCCCATGTGGTCGAACAGCTCAACGTCGCACTGGTGGTTGAGGAAGGCATCAACCTTAAGGACGTTACCGGCCTTTACGATGCCGTCATGGCGAATACGATCCTCAAGCTCCTGCATGGCGCAACCCCTTCTCGCGGCAACGATACCGCGCGATTAATAA
>DBFWDM010000033.1:0-3594 GCA_048484635.1 Collinsella sp. | reverse complement strand
CGGTGTCGATCATGCGAGCTCCTCTTCAAAGTTGTCGATCAGGTTGTTGCCCAGGCGGACGACGGCGGCGCGGGTGCGCTCGTCGGTGGCGGAAAGCGCGGCGTCCTCCAGCTTGGCGCGGATGAACAGGTCCTCGGCGGCATTTTGGTCAAGGCCGCGGCAGGCGAGGTAGAACAGCTGCTCGTCGCGGACGTGGCCGATGGTGGCGCCGTGGTTGCCGGCAACGTCGTCCTCGTCGCAGAGGATGACGGGGACGGTCTTGTTGTCGACGCCCTTGTTGGCCAAGAGCACCGTCTCGCGCTCGGTGCCGGTTGCGCCCTTGCAACCGTGCACGAGGTCGATGGTGCCACGGTAGACCTTCTTGGACGTGCCAGTCAGCACGCCGTTGGCGTCGATCTCGCACTCGGTCTTGCGGCCGCGGTGGCGCAGCTCGTAGTTAAAGTCGCGCACCTGCTCGCGGGCGCCCAGGTAATCGGTATCGATCGTCACCTTGGCGGTATCGCCCAGCAGGTCGCCGGCAAGGCCGGTGGCGCTGGCGCCAGCACCCAGGACGGTGTGCTGCACGTTGACGCGCGCGCCCTCGTCCAGGAACAGGCCGGTGTCGTCGAGCGCGATCCAGCTATCGTCGAGCGTCTGCGTGCAGGTCACGTTGACGATGGCGTACTCGTGGGCGCACACGCGTAGCGCGGAGCCCACGACGCCTTGGCCGGCAACGGGGGAGTCCAGGGCTATGCGCAGGTCGAGCGTTGCCTGCGGACGGGCGACGACATCGATGGCGGCGATGGCCGCGGCAGCGTCGACGCCACTCACGCGCACGGTAACCGTGGCGTGCTTGTATGCGGGCACATCGATGACGACGCGCTTGGTGGCGTGGTCGGCCAGGTAGGTGTAGGTAGCCTCGCCCATGCCAGTCTCGAAGGCCTCGGCAGGGGAGAGCTCCTCCTCGAGCTTGATGGCGCCGGCCTGGTAGATGGAGGTGGCGGGCACGTCGAGCTCGGTCTCGGGCGTGATGCGGGCGCGGTCGGCGGCGTCGCCGGGGGCGGAGGCGCGGCGCTCGGGGAAGCGCTCGGCCATGGTGTCCATGGCGGCTTCGAACGCGTCTGCCACGCCAGTAAACTGCTCGTCCAAGCCCTCGACCTCAACGGCCTCGGTGGGAGCGGCGGCAAGCTCGTCAGAGAGCTCGAGCTTGGTCTGATTCATCTTCAGCCAGCCCCAAGTGGCGGCCGGCATCGCGTTGACCTGCTCAAGGGCGGTAGCAGCGGTGTTCGTGGTCTGTTTCATTATCCGATCGCTCCTTCCATCTCGAGCTTGATCAGGTTGTTCATCTCGACGGCGTACTCCAGCGGCAGCTCCTTGGAGACCGGGTTGGCAAAGCCGTTGACGATCATGGTACGGGCCTCTTCCTCCGAGATACCGCGGCTCATCAGGTAGAACACCTTGTCGTCGCCGATGCGGCCGATGGTGGCCTCGTGGCCGATGTCGACGTTCTTGGCGCGGATGTCCATGGCCGGAATAGTGTCGGAGCGGCTTTGGTCGTCGAGCATCAGCGACTGGCAGCTCACGGTTGCCTTGGAGCCCTCGGCCTTGGGTGTCGCCACGATAGAGCTGCGGAAGGTCTGGATGCCGCCGCTCTTGGAGATGCCCTTGGTCTCGACCGTAGCCGAGGTCTCGGGCGCGTTGAGCACGACCTTGCAGCCGGTGTCGAGGTTCTGACCGGCGCCGGCAAAGGTGATGCCGGTAAAGCTCGAGCGGGCGCGGCGGCCATTGAGCACGCTCATGGGGTAGAGGTAGCCCACGTGGCTGCCGAAGGAGCCGCTGATCCACTCGATGTCGCCGTCCTCGTCCACGCGCGCGCGCTTGGTGTTGAGGTTGTACATGTTCTTGGACCAGTTCTCGATGGTCGAGTAGCGCAGGTGTGCGCGTTTGCCCACAAAGAGCTCCACAGCGCCGGCGTGGAGGTTGGCAACGTTGTACTTGGGCGCGGAGCAACCCTCGATAAAGTGCAGGTCGGCATCGTCCTCGACGATGATGAGCGTGTGCTCAAACTGGCCGGCACCCTTGGCGTTGAGGCGGAAGTAGCTCTGCAGCGGGAAATCGAGCTTGGTGCCCTTGGGCACGTAGACAAACGAGCCGCCGGACCATACGGCGCCGTGCAGGGCCGCAAACTTGTGGTCGGTGGGCGGGATGAGTGTCATAAACTTCTCGTGGATGAGCGGTTCCCACTGCGGATCGTGCAGGGCTTCCTCAATACCGGAGTAGACGATGCCCATCTTGGACGCGGTGTCCTGCATGTTGTGGTAGACGAGCTCGGAGTCGTACTGCGCGCCGACACCCGCCAGGTAGCTACGCTCGGCCTCGGGGATGCCTAGGCGCTCAAAGGTGTTCTTGATGTCGTCGGGCACCGACTGCCAGTCGTGCTTTTGGTCGGTGTTGGGCTTGACGTAGGTGACGATGTTGTCCATGTCCAGGCCCTCGATGGAGGGGCCCCACGTCGGATCCGGGAAGCGGTTGAAGATTTCGAGGGACTTTAAGCGCAGGTCGAGCATCCACTGCGGCTCGTCCTTTTTGGCGCTGATCTCGCGCACGATGTCGGGCGTGATGCCGGCGTCGAGGCGCTCGAATCCCTCCTCGCCATAGGTGAAGTCGTAGAGGCTGCGGTCGATGTCCGCGACCTCGGTGCGGTTCTTGGTCATTGCGTCGCCCCTTTACGCCTGCTGCTCGGCAGCGGCAGACTCGGCCTGGGCGCGCTGCTCGGCGGCCTCGCGCTCGAAGGTCTCAAAGCCGTTCTTGTCGATCCAGGGGATGAGCGAGGCGTCGTCCTCGCGCACGATGTGGCCCTTGACCATAACGTGGACGCGGTCGACATCCAGGTGCTCCAAAATGCGCGTGTTGTGCGTGATGATGAGCATGGAGCCGTCGCAGCTCTTGCGATACGCGTCCATGCCATGGCTGACGGTGGACAGGGCGTCGACGTCCAGGCCGGAGTCGGTTTCGTCCAGGATGGCAAGCTTGGGCTGCAGCAGCAGGAGCTGGAGCATCTCGACCTTCTTTTTCTCGCCGCCCGAGAAACCTACGCCCAGCTCGCGGTTGAGGTAGGCGGTATCCATGTTGAGCTCGGCCGCGAGCTCCTTGACGCGACGGCGGAATTCCTTGCCCTTCATCTCCAGGCCAGGGCGGCCGGCGATGCTGGCGCGCAAAAAGCTTGACAGCGGCACGCCGAGGATCTCGACCGGGGCCTGGAAGCTCAGGAACAGGCCGGCGCGCGAGCGCTTGTCGGTGGTGAGCTCGGTGATGTCCTGGCCGTCAAAGACGATGCGGCCGTCGTTGACCGTGTAAACGGGGTCGCCCATGACCAGGTGGCCGAGGGTGGACTTGCCGGCGCCGTTGGGTCCCATCAGCACGTGGGTCTCGCCGGCGGCGACGTTGAGGTTGACGTTGTGGAGGATGGTCTTCTCGTCCACGGAGGCGGTCAGACCTTCGATGGAAAGCAGCGGATTTGCGCTCATGCTGTCCCTCTCTGTATATGGTGTACTCATAGGTGTACTAAACCCTAGGAATCTTCTCGGAATAAAGTTACTATGGGTTCGGCGTTAG
>DBFWDM010000032.1:0-7564 GCA_048484635.1 Collinsella sp. | reverse complement strand
GTCGTCGAACAGGTACAGGCGAGCCTTCTCGGCGGAGATGGTGTGGCCGTTGCGGGTGAACGAACCGTCAGCACCACCGAACTCGTCGTAGCCGGCCCAGTCGAGCTGCTGCGGGAGCTGCTCGTCCAGGTCCTTGAGCTCAACCGGAGCCCACTCGGGCAGCGACTTGGCGTTGGGCGAAGCCGGGCCGTCGATGTCGACATAGCCGTCGGCCGTGCGATACGTCAGCTTGGCGTTGGCGTACGGCTTGAGGCCGGTACCAGCCGGGATCTTCTTACCGACGATGACGTTGGACTTAAGGTCGAGCAGGTGATCGACCTTGCCCTCAATGGCAGCCTCGGTAAGGACGCCAGCGGTACGGATGAACGAAGCGCTCGACAGCCAGGAGTCGATGTTGGACGCGACCTTGAGCGTACCCAGGATGACGGGCTCGGCCACAGGAGCCTGACCGCCCAGACGGGCAACGCGCTCGACCTCGTCGGCGAACTCGTAGCGATCGACGTACTGACCAAGCAGGTACTTGGAGTCGCCGGGGTTGGTGATCTGAACGCGACGCAGCATCTGACGTGCGAGTACCTCGATGTGCTTGTCGTTCAGGTCGACGCCCTGGCTGGTGTAGACGTCCTTAACGCTCTCGACGAAGGTGTGCATCGTCGACTCGATGTCGGTCAGCTTACGCAGGTTGCGGAAGTTGACGAAGCCCTTGGTGATCTGGTCGCCGGCGCGAACCTCACAGCCGTCCTCGATCTCGGGCATAAAGCGCACCGAAGCGGGGACGCGACGCTCGTCGAGGACACGGGTGTGGTCCTCGGAGTCGGTGAGCGTCAGCACGTACTCGGACTTCTCGGGCTTGATCGAGAGGTGACCGGAGTACGGAGCCAGCTCGGCCTCGCGACCCAGGATCTTCTCGTTGACGTTGCCGACGATATCGAACATACGGCTGACCGTAGGCAGACCCTGCGTAATATCGTCGACGCCAGCGACGCCGCCGGAGTGAATGGTACGCATCGTAAGCTGCGTACCGGGCTCGCCGATGGACTGGGCGGCAATAATGCCGACGGCAGTACCGATGGCGACCGGACGACGGGTGGAAAGATCCCAGCCGTAGCACTTCTGGCACACGCCGTACTTGGAGCGGCAGGTGAGCAGCGCGCGGAGCTTGACCTTCTTGAGGCCCGCATCGACCATCTTCTGGATGTCGGCGACCTTCTCGATGTAGCCGTCCTGTTCAAAGAGCACGGTGCCATCGGGAGCCACGACGTCCTCAATGAAGCAACGGCCGACGAGGTCGGTGTTGAGGTCGGTGGTGCCGGGGATGATGAGGTTGTAGGTAACGCCCTCATGCGTACCGCAGTCCTCCTCACGGACGATGACGTCCTGGGCCACGTCGACCAGACGACGGGTCAGGTAACCAGAGTCCGAGGTGTGGGATGCGGTATCGACCAGGCCCTTACGGGCACCGTAGGTCGAAATGAAGTACTCGAGCGGCAGCAGGCCCTCGCGGAAGTTCGCCTTAATGGGAAGGTCGATCGTCTCGCCGGACATGTCTGCCATCAGGCCACGCATGCCGCCGAGCTGACGCAGCTGGGTCTTAGAACCACGGGCGCCGGAGTCGGCCATCATGTACAGCGGGTTCTCCTCGTCGAACATGTCGAGCATGAGCGCTGCGACCTTATCGGTACAAGCGGTCCACTCGTTAACGACTTCGATGTGGCGCTCCGTCTCGTTGATGAAGCCCTCCTCGAAGTACTCGTTGATCTGGTCGACGTTGGCCTGGGCGCGGTCGAGCAGCTCCTGCTTCTCGGCAGGGATGAGAGCGTCCCACACCGAGATGGTAAGGCCGGCGCGGGTAGCGTAGTGGAAGCCGGAGTACTTGATGGCGTCGAGGATCGGGCCGACCTTGGCCTCGGGGTAACGATCGCAGCAGTCGGCAACCAGCTTGGCCACATCGCCCTTGACCATCTTGTAGTTCATGAACTCGTAGTCTTCGGGCAGGCACTGGCGGTTGAAGATGATGCGGCCGATAGAGGTCTCGAAGCGAGCGGTCTTGTTGCCGGTGACGTCGTAGTCGACGAACTCGTTCTTGCCGTTCTTGACGCGGAAGATACGGGTGCCGTCCTCGTTGATGACGTTGGCATCGGCAGTGGACACGCGAACCTGAATCTTGGCCTGCATGTCGACCTCGGAACGGCAGTCATAGGCGTGCAGTGCGTCGTCGAAGCTGGCGAACACGTGGTTCTCACCCGGCAGACCCTCGCGGACCTGGGTGAGGTAGTACACACCAATGATCATGTCCTGCGAAGGGATGTTAACCGGCTTGCCGGATGCCGGCGAGCGCAGGTTGTTCGCAGAGAGCATGAGCACGCGAGCCTCAGCCTGAGCCTGGCTGGACAGCGGCACGTGGACAGACATCTGGTCGCCGTCGAAGTCGGCGTTGAAGGGCGAGCAGACCAGCGGGTGCAGGTGGATAGCCTTGCCCTCGACCAGCACCGGCTCAAAGGCCTGGATGGACAGACGGTGCAGGGTCGGTGCACGGTTGAGCAGCACGACGCGGCCGTCGATGACCTCTTCGAGGATATCCCACACAAAGGTGGCACCGCGGTCGATAGCGCGCTTGGCGCCCTTGATGTTCTCGACCTTGCCAAGCTCGACCAGGCGCTTCATGACGAAGGGCTTGAAGAGCTCCAGCGCCATGGTCTTGGGCAGACCGCACTGGTGCAGCAGCAGCTTGGGGTCGGTAACGATGACCGAACGGCCGGAGTAGTCGACACGCTTGCCCAGCAGGTTCTGACGGAAACGACCCTGCTTGCCCTTGAGGGCCTCGGCGAGCGACTTGAGCGGGCGACCGCCACGGCCAGAGACCGGGCGACCACGACGGCCGTTGTCGAACAGGGCGTCCACGGACTCCTGGAGCATGCGCTTCTCGTTATTCACGATGATCGCGGGGGCATCCAGGTCGAGCAGGCGCTTGAGTCGGTTGTTACGGTTGATCACGCGACGATACAGGTCGTTGAGGTCGGACGCGGCGAAGCGGCCGCCGTCGAGCTGGACCATCGGGCGCAGATCGGGCGGAATGACCGGGATGACATCCAGGATCATGTTCGCGGGGCTGTTGCCGCCCTTCAGGAAGGCGTCAACGACCTCGAGGCGCTTGACGGCCTTCTCGCGCTTCTGCTTCTGGGAGTCCTCGTCGGCGATGATGGCCTTGAGCTTCTCGGCCTCGGAGGGGAGGTCGATGGCAGCGAGCAGGTCGCGGACGGCCTCGGCACCCATACCACCCTTGAAGTACATGGAGTAGTAACGGGTCATCTCGCGGAACAGCGGCTCATCGGAGATGAGGTCGCGCTCGGTGAGCTTCATGAAGGCGTTGAAGGCGTCCGTGCGGAGCTGCTTCTCGTCCTTGCACTCTTCCTCGATGTCGACGATGCCAGAGGCGATCTCCTCGGGGGTCAGCGGCTCCTCGTCGGAGAACTCGTCGAAGTTCTCGGGGTTGCCCTGCTCCTTGAGGGACTCGATCTGGCGGGCGCACTCGGCATCGATCTCCTCCAGATCGGCGGCGAGCTCCTCGCGCAGGTCGTCGGCGTCGGCCTCGCGAGCCTCGTAGTCGACCTCGGTGATGATGTAGCTGGCAAAGTACAGAACCTTCTCGAGATCCTTGGACTTGATGTCGAGCATACGGCTCATCGGGAAGCTCGTAGGGCTCTTGAAGTACCAGATGTGGGACACGGGAGCGGCGAGCTCGATGTGGCCCATGCGGTCGCGACGCACCTTGGCCGAGGTGACCTCGACGCCGCAGCGCTCGCAGACGATGCCCTTAAAGCGGATGCCCTTGTACTTGCCGCAGGAGCACTCCCAGTCCTTGGCGGGACCGAAGATCTTCTCGCAGAACAGGCCGTCCTTCTCGGGCTTGAGGGTACGGTAATTGATGGTCTCCGGCTTCTTGACCTCACCGTGCGACCAGGAACGGATCTGGTCGGCGGAGGCAAGGGAGATCTTTACCGAGTCAAAATCAGTAGCTTCGAAATCTGCCACAGTCAACTACTCCTTATCAGTGGTCGTGGCGGCGACAGCCTCGGGCGCCTCGGCGGTCTCGGCATCCTGGGCCTCGACGTCGGCGTCAACGCCGGCGAGCGCTGCCAGGTCGTCGAGAGCAGAGGTCTCCTCGGCGGTCACAGGGGCGGAGGCGTCCTCGTCGGCATCGTGCATGGGCTCGATGTCCAGCGCGAGGGAGCGAATCTCCTTGACGAGAACCTTGAAGGACTCGGGGATACCCGGGACAGGAACGTTCTCGCCCTTGACGATGGACTCGTACGTCTTGACGCGGCCCACGGTATCGTCGGACTTGACGGTCAGGATCTCCTGCAGGACGTTGGAAGCACCGTAAGCGTACAGTGCCCAAACTTCCATCTCGCCGAAGCGCTGGCCGCCGAACTGAGCCTTGCCGCCCAGAGGCTGCTGGGTAACCAGGCTGTAAGGGCCGGTCGAACGGGCGTGGATCTTGTCGTCGACCATGTGGCCGAGCTTGAGGATGTAGGACGTACCCACGGTAATGGGCTCGCGGAACTCCTCGCCGGTGCGGCCGTCGAACAGGCGGGTCTTGCCACGCTCGTCAAGCTGGGTAACAAACTCGGGGCGCATGTGATCGCCAAAGGCAGCGGTGGCCTTGTTGAGCATGTTCTTGTTGGCGCGACGGATGACCTCGGCGATCTCGTCCTCCTTGGCGCCGTCGAAAACGGGCGTCGAGACGAAGAACGGACCGGGGACATACTTGTCGGAGTCGGCCTGCTCGGTATCCCAACCGCAGGCGGCAGCCCAGCCAAGGTGGCACTCGAGCAGCTGGCCGACGTTCATACGCGAAGGAACGCCCAGCGGGTTGAGGATAACGTCGATCGGGGTACCGTCAGCCATGTAGGGCATGTCCTCGACCGGCAGAACGTTACAGATAACACCCTTGTTGCCGTGGCGGCCGGCGATCTTATCGCCCTGCTGGATCTTACGACGCTGGGCGACGTAGACGCGCACCTGCTCGTTGACGCCGGGGGCCAGGTCGTCGCCGTTCTCGCGGCTAAAGCGGACGACGTCGATGACGCGGCCGTAAGCGCCGTGAGGCATCTTAAGGGAGGTGTCGCGGACATCGTGGGCCTTGGCACCGAAGATGGCGCGCAGCAGGCGCTCCTCGGCGGTCAGAGCGCTCTCGCCCTTAGGCGTGACCTTGCCGACCAGGATGTCGCCAGGGCCGACCTCGGCGCCGATACGGATGATACCGTCCTCGTCGAGGTTGGCAAGCATGTCCTCGGAGAGGTTCGGGATCTCGCGGGTGATCTCCTCGGGGCCGAGCTTGGTGTCGCGGGCGTCGATCTCGTGACGGGTGATGTTGATGGTCGTCAGCAGGTCCTCGGCCACCAGGCGCTCGGACACGACGATACCGTCCTCGTAGTTAAAGCCTTCCCACGGCATGTAGGCCACGGTGAGGTTCTGACCCAGTGCGAGCTCGCCGTGATCGGTCGAAGGACCGTCGGCCAGAGGCTCGCCCTGCTCAACGGTGTCACCAACGCGAACGAGCGGACGGTGGTTGATGCAGGTGGACTGGTTGGAGCGCTGGTACTTGGCCAGGTGGTACTCGTCCATGCCGCCGGCATGCTTGACGATGATCTTGGCGGCGTCGGCAAAGATGACCTCGCCGGCGTTCTTGGCCAGGGTGACCTCGCCGGAGTCCAGAGCGGCGCGACGCTCCATGCCGGTACCGACATAGGGAGCGGCGGGGTGAACCAGCGGCACGGCCTGACGCTGCATGTTGGCGCCCATCAGCGTACGCTTGGCGTCATCGTGCTCAAGGAACGGGATCAGCGTGGCTGCGACGGAGAGCATCTGACGCGGCGAGACGTCCATGTAGTCGACGTCCTCGACGGGCACGTCGGCGGGAGCGCCGAAGGAGCCGTCGAAGTCGCGGGTACGGGCGATCACGGTGTGCGGACGGACGATCTTACCCTCGGCATCGGTCGTGATGAACTCGTTGGTCTTGGGATCGAGCGGCGTGTTGGCCGGCGCGATGACGTGCTTCTCTTCCTCGTCAGCGGTCATCCAGTCGATCTGATCGGTGGCAACGCCGTTCTCGACGCGACGGAACGGGGCCTCGATGAAGCCATACTCGTTGACGCGGGCGTAGAGGGCGAGCGAGCCGATCAGGCCGATGTTGGGGCCTTCGGGGGTCTCGATCGGGCACATGCGGCTGTAGTGCGAATTGTGAACGTCGCGGACGGCCGTCGGCACGTTGGTGCGGCGGCTGGAGCCGGACTTGTGGCCGGCAAGACCACCAGGGCCGAGTGCGGACAGACGGCGCTTGTGGGTCAGACCGGTCAGGGGGTTCGCCTGGTCCATGAACTGCGAGAGCTGCGAGGAACCGAAGAACTCCTTGATGGAAGCCACGATCGGACGGATGTTGATGAGCGACTGCGGGGTGATCTCGTCGATGTCCTGGGAGCTCATGCGCTCACGGACGACGCGCTCCATACGGCTCATGCCGATACGGAACTGGTTGGCGACGAGCTCGCCGACGGTGCGGATGCGGCGGTTGCCAAAGTGGTCGATGTCGTCGACCTTGAAGCCCTGCTCGCCGGCAGCGAGGGACAGCAGGTAGCGCAGCGTCGCGACGATATCCTCGTCGGTGAGCACCGTGACCTCTTCCTCGGTGGTGAGGTTGAGCTTCTTGTTGACCTTGTAACGACCGACGCGGGCCAGATCGTAGCGCTGCGGGTTAAAGAGCAGGCCCTCGAGCAGGCTGCGGGAAGCGTCCACGGTGGGAGGCTCGCCCGGGCGCAGGCGACGGTAGATCTCGATGAGGGCGTCCTCGCGAGTGAGGGCGGTGTCGCGCTCCAGGGTGCGCTTGATCACATCGGAGTTGCCGAGCAGCTCGATGATGTCGTCGTTGGTGACGGCGATGCCAAGGGCGCGCAGGAACATCGTGGCGCTCTGCTTGCGCTTACGGTCGATGGAGACCATGAGCTGGTCGCGCTTGTCGACCTCAAACTCGAGCCAGGCACCGCGGGACGGGATGATCTGGGCCTTGTAGATCTGCTTGCCCGAATCCATCTCGGAGCTGTAGTACACACCCGGGGAACGGACGAGCTGCGAGACGACGATACGCTCGGTACCGTTGATGATGAAGGTGCCCTGATCGGTCATCATGGGGAAGTCGCCCATGAAGACGAGCTGCTCCTTAATCTCGCCGGTCTCCTTGTTGGTGAGACGGACGTCGGTCAGAAGCGGAGCCTGATAGGTCATATCCTTCTCGCGGCACTCCTCGACGGTGTGCGCGGGGTCGCCGAACTGATGCTCGCCGAAGGTAACCTCGAGAACATGGTTCTGGCTCTGGATGGGGCTGGATTCCTTGAACGCCTCACGAAGGCCCTCGTCCTTAAAACGCTCAAAGGATTCCCTTTGAACAGAGATAAGGTTGGGGAGCTCCATGGCCTCCGGGATTTTCCCGAAGCTGACGCGCTTGCGCTCAGTGGCAGTGTATGCGTAGGTCACCAGGTTTTTCCTCCTTCACGGAAATGCTCGGTGG
>DBFWDM010000031.1:0-1939 GCA_048484635.1 Collinsella sp. | reverse complement strand
CGTCGCGCTGGCGCTCGAGGATGCAGGGGGCACCGAGGACACGGGTTGCGGGTCCGCAGATACCGCAGCCCGTGCAGATGGAGAATGCTCCTCATGTTGAGGAGCCGGCGTGCCACCCCCATCCAGGACATAGTCGACGGTACGACGACCGAAGACCGCGCAGACCGTCGGCAGGACCACCGACTGCGTATCGGCGCGACCGAGCATCTTGATGGCAAAAGTCGAACCCGCGGGGAACGAGACCGTGAGCTTGGAGCCGTCGTCGGCCGTGGCGCGGGCGTTGAGCAAAAGCCCTGCGTAGGAGGCCTGACGAGCCTTGACGCGCTCGACGACCTCGGCCCATTTGCGCTGGAGCTCGCCGGCGTCCTCAACCGCGGGGGTCTCGGCAGCACCGGCGGCGGCAACCTGGGCGGCGTTGTTGGGCTTGGACACCGACACGGTCGATGCAGCAGGCGCGGAAGCCGGAGCCGCAACGGGCTGAGGTGCAGGCGTTACAGGTCTGGGCGCCGGCGCAGGAGCCGCGGACTTGGTCGCAGGCTGGGCAGCCGGAACAGCAGCGCCGCGGTCCCAAGGCATACCGCCCTGGCGCGCGGACGTAGCAGCGGGGGCAGCGGATGCCGCCGGAGCGGCAGCACGAGCGCCCGAAATGAGCGTCGGCTGTTGGGCAGCAGCGGGTACGGATGCTGCAGGCGCGGCGGCCTGAGCAGCAGCCACGCTCGCCGGCACGGCGCCGTTGGCAATCATGGCCTCCAGGCGTGCCACGCGCTCGGCCAATGCCTCAATCGTTAAATCGGCCTCGGGACGCGCCAGACGCGTGCAGGCAATCTCGAGCACCAGGCGCACGTCGCTCGCGCCCCTCATCTCCAGTGCGGCATCGTCGAGCACCGTCAGCACGCGGGCCAGGCGGTCGGCAGGATGCTCGCCAAAGGCAGCGGCCTCGGCAGCAAGCGCCTCGGCCTGCTCGGAGCCGCCCTCAAACAGCTCGGCACGGGCACCGGCAACGCAGGCAACGTACACGTCGCGCACATGCGCCACCAGGTCGCGCGTCAGCTCCAGCAGGTCATTGCCCTCCTCGACCTGCGCACGGATCAGTCCATAGAGCTCGGCAACATCGCGATCGGCAATGGCGCGGGAAAACTCGCCCAGAATCTGGTCCGAAACCTCGCCCAAAAGCGAGCGGGCGTCGTCCGCATGCACAGAACCGTTGCCAAAGACGCTCAGCTGCTCCAGCGTGGAAAGCGCGTCGCGCATACCGCCCTTGGCATGGCGCGCCACAATGGCGAGTGCCTCGTCGTCGTAATCGAAGCCCTCCTGCTCGCACACGTAAGACAGGCGATGCTCGATATCCTCGTTGCCGATGCGGTGGAAATCGAAGCGCTGGCAGCGTGAGAGAATGGTCTCCAGAATCTTTTGCGGGTCGGTGGTGCACAGCACAAAGATCACGTGTGCCGGCGGCTCCTCAAGCGTCTTGAGCAGCGCGTTGAACGCCGCCGTCGTGAGCATGTGGACCTCGTCGATGATATAAATCTTGTACTTGCCGCGCACTGGGGCAAAGTTGACGGAGTTGATGATCTCCTCGCGCACGTTGTCCACGCCGGTACGGCTTGCGGCATCGAGCTCGTAGACATCGGGGTGGTTACCCTCGGCAATGAGCTCGCACTCCTCGCAAGTACCGTCGGGCATGCAGCCGCTTGCACCCTCGGCGCGCGCCGCCTCGGCATTGCGGCACAGCAGCGCCTTGGCCAGAATGCGCGCCATGGTGGTCTTGCCCGTGCCGCGCGGTCCGCAGAACAGGTAGGCGTGGGACAGGCGCCCCTCGGTGATGGCGTGCTCGAGCGTCGAGACGATATGCTGCTGGCCCACCACGGAGTCGAAGGTGAGCGGGCGATACTTTCGGTACAACGATTCCATGGGTGCTCCCCCGGGTATACTGAGTCTT
>DBFWDM010000030.1:0-13457 GCA_048484635.1 Collinsella sp. | reverse complement strand
CATGCGGACTATCTTACCCGAGCGGTACAAAAAATGGAGCCTGTTCCATAAAACAGGCTCCATTTATGCGCGTAATCTGTGTGGTGTGAAATTTACAACTTAGGCGTTGATGCTGTTCACGAGCTTGGCAAGACCGGACTTGCGGTTGGAAGCCTGGTTCTTGTGGATAACATGCTTGGCGGCAGCCATGTCGAGACGCTTGGTGACGGTCTTGAGGGCAGCCTGGGCCTTCTCGGCGTCGCCCTCGGCAACGGCGGACTGGACGTGCTTGGTCAGCGTCTTGAGCTCGGACTTGACAGCCTTGTTACGCATGCGAGCTGCCTCATTGGTGCGGATACGCTTCTTCTGAGACTTGATGTTTGCCACTTCTGGAGTTCCTTTCGAGTTCCTTGCAAAAAATGTATGACACCTCTGAGACACGGTGAGGTCATGCAAGCGCCCACTATAGCACGCTCCCCCTCAAAGGGATAGAACGAATTTGTCAAATAGGCAGGTATCATCACGATTTTCTCAAGATGTTCGTAATCCAGAGCAAAAGCGCGGTCTGAGAATCGGCCGAACCCTTCAGCGCGAGCTCCACATCGACCGCGCCCTCGAGCGCTGCGACGAGCTCTGCCATCGAAAAGCGACGTGACCAGGTCAGATGATTCTTGACCTGCCAGGACTGGAGCTTAAGTGTTGCGGCCAACTCACGACCCTGTCCGCGCGCATCGAGCGCCTTGGCAACGACAAGCTCGCGGATGCGACCGCACAGCAATGTGTAAGTCCACACGTAGCTCTTGGCGGGCAGTAGATTGAAGAGCTCGAGAGAGCGTCGCATGTCACGGGCCGAGACCGCATTGAGAAAGTCCCAGGGTTGAACCTCGGCCGTACGTACAATCCAGCGCTCAACGTCGGCAAGCTCAATCTGCGGCGCCTCGACCATCTGGGCAAGCTTAGCCAAATCGTTATCGAGCATGCGAGTGTTTTCACCCGAACGCGAGACGAGTTCCTCGGCGGCCGCCGTCGAGATCGACTTGCCGTGCTGCGTCGCCATCTGTTGCACGCGGCGCGGTAACTCCCAGCGCTTGGTGCCGGAGCAATCGATCACGGCCTTCTTGTCGATTTTGGCGATCGCCTTATACAGGCGCGTGTTCTTGGCAAGCGAGTCGGCGATGATGAGGCAGACCGTTGTGGGGCTGGGACTCGCCAGATACTCGACGAGCGGCTCCGAGACCGCCTTGGCGAGCTTTGAGCAGCCATCAAGGATTACCAGGCGAAACTCACTACCCATCGGAAAGGTGTTAAGCGATCCGATAATCGACTCGATATCGGGGTCCTTGGTCATGTCGCGCTCATCGAGGTTGAAGTCGACCATACCCGACTTTTCCAGACGCGCTTTCATACGCGAGACGGCGTGATCGCGCTTGACTCCGTCGGTACCGACGATCAGATATGCCGGCAGCAGACCGGTTTCGGACATTGCGCTCCCCTCCCGCAGGCCTTCGTATTCGCTCCGTGCCATTCTAGCCCAGGGGCCCACCACACGCCAACGATGTCGTCACGGTTGCTGGCATCGCATCGCAAAGCCATTCGCAGTCGGCGTGACGGTAATGTCGCCGTGTTCGATAGTGCACGCGAACACGGCGCCCGCTTCCTTAACGGCATCGATGCAGGCATCGGACGGATGGCCGTATCGATTCCCTTCGCCCGCACTCGCGAGGGAAAGCTCGGGCTTCAGGACGTCCAGCAACTCATCATCGACTGAAACCTTAGAGCCGTGATGCCCAAGTTTAAGTACATCGATTTCCCCCACCTCCTGCACGAATTCCCGTTCTTGGTCGAGCTCGGCATCACCGGTGAGGAGCATACGCAGGCCCCTGCCTTCCTGAACATAGGAGAGCAGCAGGACAAGCGAGTCCTCATTTCCCTCGCCATCCACGGACTCGAATGGCCACATCACGCGGGCGCAAAATGAGCCGATATCGACCGTATCCCCACGGCGCACCTGCCGATACTCAACGCCAGGTCGGTTCAATACCTCGGCAGGAGCATCCTCCAGCGCATCCGCCGCCACGGCAATCGTTCCAACCGAAAACTGTTCGAGCACGGCAGGCAGACCACCCCAGTGGTCCTCATCCCAATGCGTCACAAAGACGGCATCGATATGGTGCACGTTATTGCGAACCAACGCCGCCACCACGCGCTCGTCGAGCCCGCAGTCGACGAGCGCCACTGCGCCGCCCTGGCGAATAAGAATCGCATCGGCCTGGCCCACATCGAGCACCGTCACCGAAGGCGGAGCGAATCGATCCCAGTAGGCGTACGGAATCGCAGCCAAGAGCACCAGGCATGCAAGCCCCACCGCCATAGGACGTGCACGGGGACGCGGCCACCGGACAAGCAGAACCGCCAGCAAACACGGCACTAGGTAAATCCACTTGCTATCGGGCGGCACACTCACGGATGCACCCGGCACGGCGGCAAACAGCTGCTCGAAAAACAGCGCGCAACGGGCGGCAATCATGGGCACAACGAGCGCCCAAGTCCGCAACGGTCCCACGAGCGAAAAGGGAACCAGCACGATGGACACGACGAGCAGTACGCTCACCACCGGACCGAGGACCGCATTTGCCAGCGGAGCAATGAGCGAGAACGTACCAAAGGCAGGAATGGTAATGGGAAGTGTCGCCAGTTGCGAGCACAGCGTGACGGAAAGCATGCCGGCAACGCCCGACGGAACACTAAGCTCACCCAAAGCGTAGGTCGCATAGGGGCAAAAGCACAGAATGGCTAAGACGCTGGCACATGAAAGCTGAAATCCCATCTCGAACAGAACCGTCGGCCGCAGCAGCACAAAGATGGACATGGTTACGAAGAGTGCCGAAATTCCGTGCCGGCGACGCCCCGCGCCGTTTACGACAAGCGTCGCGAACACCATGCAGCACGCGCGCACGGCCGAGGGAGACGCGCCCGTAAAGGCAACGTAGCCCACAAGCGTTATCGCCAATATCGCCCGCTGAAGACCACGTGAGCACCGAGTCTTTTGCAATACACCCTCGATTACAAACCCCACGATAGCCAAATGGCTGCCCGAGACGGCGATAAGATGCGCCGTTCCCGTCACCGAAAACCAGTCGCCCGCCGGCTGGGCGCGCAGCTCGGCCGAACGACCGCAGGCGACACCGGCTATGAGTGCACGCGCCGGGTCGGTCGCAGGCGCGATGGACGCAAGCAGCCCATTTCGCATCCGAAGAAGCGGCCCCGGAGAGCCCTCATCGACCGGCACAATCCGAACGACTTTAACCTTGCGCACCTCACCTCGGAGCACGCGCGATCGTCCATACGCATCGTTCTCAAAACGTGAAACGCGACCGATAACACGCACGTGCGCCCCGACCTTGAGCTCGAGGTCGCACGATAGGCGAACCGTTGCCAAGTTCTTACCGTCCGCGCGTGCCTCGCAGGTATAGGAAAACACGTCGTCGTTTATGGATGGATCACCCTGCACGACAAACTCAAGGCTGCTTGCCGCTCGACCGTCGAGCGCCTTCGAGGCGTTGAGCGCGCCCACAGCCCACCACGCCGAGACGACCGCTCCCGCCACGAGACCAACGGACGCGGCATACAGCCACCGCTTCCAAGGAGCAAGCGGTGCACAAAATTGAGCCAGCACAACGAATACCGCCGCCGCAACGGGAATGGCCCATAGCAGCCCGACCGCCGGCGCCTGCTCCCTCAGCAGCACATCAGCGGCCACGTTGAGCACCAAGGCGCAGCTCATGCACACGCCGGCACACAGAGCCATCGTCCACGGCATCAAGGGCCGCGGAGGCATCACATGCTCGCGCTCTGTCGCACTCATACGCAGATGCAATCTTTGATTTTGGCAAGCTTCTTCTCGCCGATCCCCGACACACGCATCAGATCGTCAACCGAGGCAAAAGCACCGTTCTTTGTACGCTCATCGATAATCGACTGGGCCATGGAGGGGCCGATGCCCGAGAGCGTCTGCAGCTCTGCCGCACTTGCTGTATTGATGTTTACTAGGCCTGTTGCGCCACTCACGCCCGATGATGCGGAAGCCCCACCATCAACACCGGCTTCCGAAATGGACGCCTGCTGTTCCCCTACCGTTGGAACGTGAATTTTTTGTCCATCAGTGACCTTAGATGCCCGATTGAGCCCCGTAACGTCTGCCTCGGGCGCCAGCCCGCCGGCGGCATCAATCGCCTGAGCCACCCGAGCGCCGTCCTTGAGCCGATATACGCCGGGCGACACAACGGCGCCATCAACATCGACATAAACCTCTGCCGCGGCAGAAGCCTTTGTCGAAGAACCTTCGGATGTCTTTCCGCTTGAGGCATCACCGGATCCCGGCTCCACCAACGAGCCCGAACCGTCAGTGCGCTCAAACGACACGCCACCGGCACCGCCGCCAAGGTTCGCCATCGCCAGTCCACTCGCCATCGCAATGACGACCAGTATCGCCATCACCACTGCCTTATGACCGAACAGCTTGTCCGCCAAGCGGTCCATCCGTTTGACTCGTTCGTGTTGTTCGCGCTGCGCCATAGCAAAACCTCCCAACACCATCGTGTCAGGAAAGGAGCTCCACAACAGCCACGCTCCAAAACCGGTTTTAACGGTCAAACCAAAAGCTGACCAAAACCTTGCACAAATCTGTCCATTTATTCAGGCACACGTCAGCAAATGAACACTTAGCCGCAAAATGCCCAGATAGCAAAAGACCGACGATGCAAGAGCATCGTCGGTCTATGCACAAATTTACACGTGATCTTGGTAAATCTCACGCGGAGCAAGCTCCGAATGTTTGCGTTTTAAGGTCTTAGGGGCCTTATACGTGTTGCTTTCGAAGTCGATGTACTCGGTCTGCTTGAGTAGGCGCTCGATCATCTCCTCGTGATCGAACAACTCCCAGGCCTCATGCACGGCATCGAGTTTAGCGTGCGTCTCGGGACGGCGCGGCATAAACAGCGTGCAGCAGTCGGGAGCGGCCTCAGTCGAGATATCAAACGTACCGATTTCCTCAGCGCGTGCGATGATCTCCTGCTTGTCCGAACCGATCAACGGACGGAACACGGGGATCTTGACAGCCTCGTTGACGGCCATGATGTTCTCGAGCGTCTGGGAGGCAACCTGACCGAGCGATTCACCAGTCACGATAGCCTTGGCGCCCTCGATGTGCGCAATGCGCTCGGCAACCGAATACATGATGCGACGGTACATAATCACGCGCAGATTGCTGGGGCAGGTGACCGAAATCTCGCGCTGGCAGTCGCCAAACGGGACTACGTACAGGCGACCGATCTGGACACCCGGCTCAAGGGCGCGAATAATGT
Organism: Collinsella sp.; assembly: GCA_048484635.1. Lineage (GTDB taxonomy): Bacteria > Actinomycetota > Coriobacteriia > Coriobacteriales > Coriobacteriaceae > Collinsella. The sequence continues at coordinate 8,115 of DBFWDM010000030.1, read as the reverse complement.
CCTGCACCAGATACTCACTGGTATCGGGCGTCTGCGGACGACCGGAAAAATGTACCGGCACGCACACCGCGCCGCGACGCGCGAGCATCCAGGTCGCCACCGGCGAGTCGATACCCGAGGAAAGCAGCGTCACGACCTTGCCTGCAGATCCCACCGGCAAGCCGCCCACGCCGCGCTCGGAGCGCGCATACACGTAAACGCTACCCTGGACCACCAGCACGTGCACCATCGCGTCGGGGTCGTGCATCTGGACCTTTTTGTCGGGAAACGCCTCGCACAGCACCTCGCCCACCTGACGATTGATATCAATCGAGGTGAGCTCGTAGTCGGTGTTGGAGCGCTTGGCATGCACCTTAAACGACTCGAAGGGACCAAACTCGCGCAGCGCCTTGACGGCGGCGGCACAGTACTCCTGCGGGTCGCGGTTAGTGTGATACGCCAAAGACACACGAGCAACGCCGGGAACGGTGCGAATGACACGCGCCGCCTCATCGGCCTGATGCTCGTTAAAGGTCACGAGGATATAACCGGAAATTCGAGACACGGCATTCACGGAAAAGGCGGCCAAGGCCGCCTTGATGTTATCCATGAGGATATGCTCAAAATGTGCGCGGTTCTTACCCTTCAGTCCAACCTCGTGATAGTGGACCAGGCAGACGCGAGCCGCCATTTAGGCTTCAGCAACCTTGTGGCCGAGCGCCTTCTCGTAACGGGCCTCGTCGTAAGAGATGTCACCGTCGACAATCTCGTCCATAGCCATCGAGATAGTGTCGGCACCGGAAAGCCCGATGGTGATGTCATCGACATCCTGGACGGCAAGCACGCGGTTGTGCTGGCCACGCAGCATGCTATTGATGTCGCAGGCGCGCTTGGAGGCAAGCGAAGCGAGCAGGAAGCGGTTGTGATCGGTCTTCTCCAGAAGATCGTCAATGCAAGGCTTTACAACGGACACGGACCTCAGATCCTTTCATGCATATCGAGAACGCGAACGAGCTCATCGGTCGCGCGGTCGAGATCGTCATTTACCACGACGTCGTCGTAGCGGTCGGCAAGGGCAAGCTCATCGGCGGCGTTTGCCATACGCAGCTCAATCGTCTCGGGCGTCTCGGTACCGCGACCGACTAGACGCTCGCGGAGCACCTCAAGCGAAGGCGGCTTGATAAAGATCAGCACGGCCTCGGGGAAACGCTCCTTCACCTGCAGGGCGCCCTGGACATCGATCTCCAAAATCAGAGATGCGCCAGAGGCGAGCTTGGATGTGACCTCGCTCACCAACGTGCCGTAGCAGTTACCGTGGACCTCGGCCCACTCAACAAACTCACCGTTTGCCACGCGGCGGTCGAACTCCTCGCGCGTCAGAAAAAAGTAGTTGACGCCGTCGACCTCACCTTTGCGTGGTGCTCGCGTGGTAGCCGAAACCGTCAGGCCCAGGTTCGAGCGGCGCTCGCGCACACGAGTGACGAGCGTACCCTTGCCTGCGCCTGACGGTCCAGAAATCACAAAGAGCTTGGAATCCTGAGCGCTCACTTATTTGGTCAGCTGCTCGAGGAGCTGCTCGCGCTGACGGACGCCGAGGCCCTGGACGCGACGGGTAGCGGAGATACCAAGCTCCTCCATGATCTTGGCGGCCTTGGCCTTGCCATAACCAGGAAGAGACTCGATGAGGGTGGAAACCTTCATGCGGGAAGCGATGGGGTCATCGGAGTTGAGCACGGACTCGAGGGACTTCTCGCCCTTCTTGATCTGCTCGCGAAGCTCAGCGCGGGCGTGACGTGCGGCAGCAGCCTTCTCAAGAGCCTGCTTACGCTGCTCATCGGTAAGCTGAGGGAGTGCCATTCGTACCTCCAAATAGTTGGGTTATATCTGATTCAATAATTGGCATTTTAGCACGTAGAACGTACAAAATGCCCAATCGCGGCTCCATAGGTTAGACGATACCCGCAAAAAGTGCAATATACTGCGCCCAAAGTTAAGCCCCTGACCTGCGATTCCACACAAAGGATGGGAAAGTTTACGCAGGCACAGGGGCTATTTTGTGCTAATGAGACCCAAAAGTGGTGACTTAGGGGAATCTTTTAGGCGACGTTTTCGACCAGCTCGGCGACGATGGCGTCAAAGGCGGCAACCGGATCGTCGGCGCCGGTGATGGGACGGCCCACCACAATGTGGCTCGCACCGCGCTCGATAGCCTGGGAAGGCGTCGCCACGCGGGACTGGTCACCAAGGGCGGCACCCACCGGACGCACACCCGGAGTCACGATCAGGGCATCAGGGCCCAGCAGCTCACGCATGTCGTGAGCCTCCATCGGCGAGCACACAATGCCATCGATGCCGTTGGCCTGAGCGAGCTTTGCCAGGCGGGCGGCCTCCTCGGCCACGGGCGACTCGACGCCGATCTCGCTCAAGGCATCCTGATTCATGCTCGTGAGCACGGTGATGGCGACGAGCTTGGCGCGGTCCTCGCGCGCCTCCTCGGCACCCTCGCGGCAGGCAGCGAGCATGGCGCCCGAACCCAAGCCGTGAACCGAGAGCAGGTCGGCACCGGCAAGCGAGGCCGAACGGGCGGCACCGCGAACCTGATGCGGAATATCATGGAACTTAAGGTCAAGGAAGACCTTAAAGCCCAGGTCCTTAAAGGTCTTGACGATCTCGGGGCCCTCAGCGTAATAGAGCGTCATACCAACCTTAAGCCAGGCGGCATGGCCCGAAAGCTCGTGGGCGAGCTCGAGCGCACGCTCACGATCGCAGTCGAGGGCGACGATTACGCGGTCGCGGGCATCGGTCTCTAGCATTCGAAAGCACCTACCAGTTCGTTAATGTCCTTCACGCCCTGGGACTCGGCCCAGGCCTCGAGCTCATGCGCGATCTTGAGCGAAGCGCACGGATCGACGAAGTTGGCCATACCGACCGACACGCAAGTGGCGCCGGCCAGGATAAACTCAGCCGCATCCTCACCGGTCATGACACCGCCGACACCGTTGATGGGGATATCGACGGCCTGGGCAACCTCCCAGACCATGCGCACGGCGATGTGATGACACAGCGGGCCCGAAAGGCCGCCCTTGGGCTTAGCCACGCGGGACTTGCGGGTATGGACGTCGATGGCCATGCCCTGGATGGAGTTGATGACCGAAAGGCCGTCGGCGCCGGCAGCCTCGAGGGCCTTGGCGATCTCGGCGACGTTGACCGGTGCCATCTTCACGAACAGCGGCTTATCGGTCACCTTGCGGCAGGCAGCCATAACGGATGAGGCGCCCTCGGGCGTAGAGCCCATGGCGGCACCGCCGGCGGCGATATTAGGGCAGCTCACGTTGATCTCGTAGCCGGCAGCCCAGGGGCACAGCTCGACATACATCTCGAGCGCGCGGACAAACTCGTCAACGGAGTGGCCGGCAACCTGACAGATGACCTGGCAGCCGTCCTTGGACAGCTGTTCGAGCCACGGACCGGACTCGCGGGCAAAGGCGGCCACGCCGGGGTTCTGAAGGCCCACGGAGTTGATCATACCGCCGGGGATCTCGGCCATGCGGGGCGCGGGGTTGCCGGGCCAGGGCTCGGCTGCGCAACCCTTGGTGGTGATGGCGCCCAGCTGGGAAACATCAAAGAAGTTCTGGAACTGCCAACCGTAGCCAAAGGTACCGGCTGCGGTGTTGATGGGGTTCTGCATCTTGACGCCGCCGAAATCGACGGCCATGTTCACGGTACCCACTAGAAGACCACCACCTTGGAAGCATCGAACACGGGGCCGCACATGCAAGCACCCTTCATACCGTCGACCGTCTCGACATTGCAGGTGTTGCAGGCGCCAAAGCCACAGCTCATCATGCGCTCGAGCGACACCTCGCAGTACACACCGGCCTCAGCGGCAGCGGCGGCGACTTTCTTCATCATGACGGCGGGACCGCAACTGGCGACGTAGTCGTAGCAGCCCTCGCCGAGCAGCTCGGCTGCCGGGTCGGTGCAAAAACCGTGCGTGCCCAGCGTGCCATCGTCGGTGCACACGTTAACCGTGGCGCCCAGCGCGCGGAACTCGTCGATGCCCACGGCCTTGGAAGCGGTGCCAAAGCCCAGGCACACGTCGACATCCACGCCCTGCTCGGCAAGCTTGCCGGCGAGGCAGAGCACGGGCGGAACGCCGATACCGCCCGCCACGAGCAGCGCCTTCCTGGTGCCCTCGGGAACAAGCCAGCCGCGGCCGCCAGGGCCCAACAGGTTGGACTTGGAGCCGGGAGCCATCTGCGACAGACGACGGGTATCGTCGCCCACGACGGCGTACCACAGCTCGACGGTGCCGGCCTGGGCGTCGGCGCGATAGAAGCTCAGAGGCACGCGAAGCAGCGAGGACGCATCGCCGGGCACGGCAATGTTCACAAACTGGCCGGGCTTGAGCGCACTTGCAAGCTTGGGGGCCGAGATGACGAGCGAGAAGATGCCGTCGGCGATCTCCCGGTTCGAGACGACCTCGAAGTCGTGCATGCGTGCAGTGGAAGGTGTGGGCATAGACGCTCCAATCCCCCATGCGATTGCATGGTCAAAACGAACAGAAAGCGCGGCACCGCAAGGGCACCGCGCACAAAAGCGATAAGGCTATGCTAGCAGATGCAGCCGTCGGCGAGCGTCTGCTTACCGCCGACAAACACATCGGTGGCACGACCGGTAAGCGTGCGGCCGGCAAAACCGGAGTTCTCGGCGCGCGACTCATAACCGTCCTCGCCGACCGTCCAGGTGGCAGAGGGGTCGAACACGGTCAGGTCGGCAACGGAGCCCGCCTTGACCTGAACCTGGTCGAGGCCCAGAATCTCACGCGGCTTGATGGCCATGAGCTCGACCATGCGGCCCACGCTCATCTTGCCCGTGTTGACCAGCTCGGTGAGTACGAGCGACAGCGAGGTCTCGAGGCCGATCATGCCAAAGGGCGCAAGCTCGAACTCGCGGGCCTTCTCCCACGGGGTGTGGGGAGCGTGATCGGTGACGATAGCGTCGACGGTGCCGTCGATGACGCCCTGACGGATGGCCTCGGCATCCTCCTCGGTACGCAGCGGCGGATTGACCTTGAGCGAGGTGTTGTAGGTCTCGTCCAGGTCGTTCTCGGTCAGGAACATGTGGTGCGGGGTGGCCTCGCAGGTAACCTGAACGCCAGCGGCCTTACCGGCACGCACGATCTCCAGGCCATGGGCGGTGGAGATGTGCTGGATGTGCAGCTTGGCACCGGTCAGCTTGGCGATCTCGATGTCGCGGGCGATCTGGAGCTCCTCGCCGGCAGCCGGCCAACCCTCGAGGGCCAGACGGGTCGAGACCTTGCCCTCGTTGATCTGGCCGTGGCCGACCAGGTCCTCGTCCTGGCAGTGGCTCATAAAGACCTTGCCGAACATCTTGCCGTAGTCCATGCAGCGACGGAGCATGCCCGCGCCCTGCACGCCGCGACCGTCATCGGTGAAGGCGACGGCGCCGTGGGCGACCATATCGCCCATCTCGGACATGGCCTCGCCCTTAAGACCGCGGGTCATGGCGCCCGACGGATAGACGCGGCAGTGGCCGACCTCGGCAGCGCGGGACTTGACGAACTCCACGACAGTGCCGTTATCGGTTACGGGATCGGTGTTGGGCATGGCGCACACGCCGGTAAAGCCGCCCTTGGCAGCTGCGCGGGTACCGCTCTCGATGTCCTCTTTGACCTCGTAGCCGGGCTCGCGAAGGTGAACGTGCATATCCACCAGGCCGGGGACGAGGTACTTGCCGGAAAGGTCGCGGGCCTCGGCTCCCTCGACGGCGAGATTCTCGCCGACCTCGGCGATCTTGTCGCCGTCAATCAGGACGTCAACGACACCGTCAAGCTCGACGGACGGGTCGACGACGTGGGCATTCTTAAGAAGCAAGGCCATTATCGGCACCTCCAAGCAGCAGATACAGGATAGCCATACGCACGCAGATACCGGCGTAGACCTGCTCCAGGATGACGGAGCGTTGCGGGTGGTCGGCCATATAGGAGTCGAACTCGACGCCGCGGTTGATGGGACCCGGGTGGCAGATGATCGCATCGGGCTTCATGAGCTTCTCGCGGTCCTTGGTCAGGCCGAAGAGCCTGTGGTACTCACGAATGGTCGGGAACGGGGCACCCTCGAGGCGCTCCTGCTGCACGCGCAGCATGTAGACGACGTCCAGCTCGGGCAGGACGGAATCGAGGTCGCTCGTCACGTGGTCGCAGCCCAGAACCTCGGGCGCCGGCGGCAGCAGCGTGCCGGGGGCGACGGCGTAGGTCTCGCAGCCCATGATCTTAAGGGCGGGGATCAGCGAGCCGCAGACGCGGGAGTGCGCGATATCGCCGACGACAGCGACCTTCAGACCGTGGAAGTCACCCTTGTGCTCCCAGATGGTGTACAGGTCGAGCAGGGCCTGCGTGGGATGGTTGTGCTTGCCGTCACCGGCGCAGATGACGCTCGCGGGCGAGTTCTGCGTGACGATGTAGGGAGCGCCGGCGTGCTTATCACGCACGACGATACAGTCGATCTTATAGGCGTTGAGGGTCTCGACGGTGTCGACAAGGCTCTCGCCCTTGACCGTGGAGGTCGAGGAGCCGCCAAAGTTAAGGCTGTCGGCCGAAAGACGCTTCTCGGCGAGCTCGAAGGAGCTGCGGGTGCGCGTCGAGGGCTCGTTGAACATGTTGACGATGGTCTTGCCCTTGAGCGTGGGGACCTTCTTGATAGCACGCTCGTTGACCTCGGAGAACGCCTTGGCGGTCTCGAGGATGAGCTTGATGTCCTCTTCGGAGTACTCGGTAATGTCGATCAGGTGCTTATGGTTGAACGCCACGGTACTACTCACCTCCCAGCGGCGCGGAGCCCACGTGGGAACCCGGCGCGACGTCGTTAATCTCGACGGCGGTGTGGCCGTCGACTTCCTTCATATATAGGTGCACGTTCTCCTCATGCGACGAGGGAACGTTCTTGCCGACAAAGTCCGGCGAGATGGGGAGCTCGCGGTGGCCGCGGTCAACGAGAACTGCCAGCTCAATGCGGCTCGGACGGCCCAGGTCCATGACGGCGTCGAGAGCGGCGCGAATGGTACGGCCCGTATACAGGATGTCGTCCACCAGCACGACGCGTTTGCCGTCGACGCTAAAGGGAATGTTGGTGGCGTGGATCGCGGGAGCGAAATTGGTAGCGTAGTCATCGCGGTAGAAGCTGATGTCGAGGCTGCCGAGCGGAACGTCGACGCCCTCGATCTCCTTGATCTCCTCGGCGAGTTTCTTTGCCAGAAGGTCGCCGCGCGTGACGATGCCGACCAGAGCGAGGTCTTCACAGCCCTCGTTGCGCTCGAGAATCTCGTGCGCGATGCGGGTCATCGCTCGATTGACGGCGGTCTCGTCCATGATGACCGCCTTGGGGGAAGTCGTGCCCATCGATCTCCTTCCTCACATGTCTTGACTGCTGACACAGTCAAAAAAATAGATGCCCGACCGCTCAAAGCGGACCAGACACCCACAAGGAAGGGCTGCTCTTTGGCAGCTATGTAATTCCATGTGGGTATCTCGTACCCCTTTAATGGTCAAGGGATAGTGTAACCAACCTCGAGCTTAATTGCGAGCATAAATACAGAGCAATCCGTAAACGGAGCCCAATGCTTCATAAACCTATATATATTTGTGGGACGAGCTTGAAAACGCACGCACGAGCTGGCATAATCCCCTCTGCTGCACGCAAATCGGATCTACGTCCAGGGCCGTGGCGTGAGCACTATCGCCAAAAGAGGAGTATCTCTGTGTAGATTACGCACAGGGAGCTGCTTCTGTGCTATAGTTCAGGCTTGTTTGTTAACGCGACATGTTCGTTTGTCGCCCAAGGAGGGTCAGTTATGTCCAAAGTTTGCGAAGTTTGCGGTAAGCACCCCGTTGCCGGTCGCTCCATCAGCCACTCTCACCGCGTCACCAACCGAAAGTTCCGCCCCAACATCCAGCGCGTGTACGTCGTCGTCGATGGTCACCGTCGCAAGATGAACGTTTGCTCCACCTGCCTCAAGTCCGGCAAGGTTGCGCGCTCCTAAATAAGGTCTTACCAACAAGTACCTCGGACTCTCCGGGTCAAAGACCTCGCGTTCACATAGAACTTACCAAAGGCG
>DBFWDM010000029.1:0-22670 GCA_048484635.1 Collinsella sp. | reverse complement strand
CGGTCATGTGCTTGATACGGCTGAATATGGCGTAAGGCTCGGGATTGTTTTCTCGAGAGGCAACGTTGAGCGCAACGGAGCGGTTCTCTATTTGCCGCTATATGCGACCTGGGCCCTTTCGGATGTTTTGGGCGACTCCTGCGCCGAAGGGATAAAGCTGGAGGTCAAGCCGGTCTAGGGCCAGTCCCGGATGTGGCAAAGGGGTAGTCCCTTTGCCACATTCATGAGCGTGGATTTTCTCCCACCGAGATAACGAGCGTGGCCCGTGTGCCCGCGCCGCCCGAGCGCCTACAGTTGCTCGAGCATAGCGGTGCAACCGGCGAGCACATCGCGGTAGGTGGCATCGAAATTGCCGGTGTACCAGGGGTCGGCCACGTCGCCGGGGCGATCGGTCCAATCGAGCAGGCGCGAGATCTTGCCATCGGGGTCCTTCCCAAAAATTCGGTACAGGCCGCGGGCGTTCTCGTCGTCCATATAGACAATGTGGTCCCAGTCGCCATACTCCGCGCGACGCACCTGACGTGCACGATGTGCGACGACGGGAATCCCGACCTCGCGCAGCTTGGCAACGGTACCGTGGTGTGGCGGGTTGCCGATCTCCTCGGTCGAGGTCGCAGCGGAATCAATGACAAACTCGCCCGCGCGCCCGGCGCGCCGCACTAGCTCGGTAAACACGGACTCAGCCATCGTCGAGCGACAGATATTTCCATAGCAGATAAAAAGAATGCGTTGCATGAGCGGCTTCCTTTCTAGGCGGTCGCGCAGGGCTTACAGACTGCTCTTGAGGCAGTTTGCTCCAATAAAGCCCGCTGCGTACAAGGGGAGGTGGCGCAGCTCGCGCCCGTCATCGGTTTCGCTGCGGGAAAAATTGTTCTCGGACAAAATGTAGGCATATGGCGATCGGGCTTTGTCCATAAACGACCCGAGGGTTCTCGCGCGCACGTTGCGTGCGGACTTTACTTCGACGGGCACAATTTCCATACGGTCGGTCTGAAGTAAAAAATCGAGCTCGCCGGTCGTCTTCCAAGACGACGGCGGCACCCAGTAATACGTCTGCAAGCTATTGCCCGAAAATGCTTGCATGACCGAGTTTTCCGCCAGGGCGCCTCGGAAGTCGGAAGATAGCGCTATGGCGGAATCCTCTTTGAGGTCGAGCCAGAGCCGCGGGTTGATGCCGAGTTTGTAGAACATGAGGCCGGTATCGAGAAGATAGACCTTAAAGAAACTTCCATCTTCGTCGTCGAAGGGAACGAGGGGAGGCTCGATGCCTTCGGTCAGGTTGTTGACCGATATGATGCCGGCGCCTTCGAGCCAGTCGAGCGGCTCGATAAGCTTGGCGCGACGGCCTCCGCGTTCGACCTCGGAGTACTTGAATTTTTTTGTGGACGATCTCAGCAGCTGGGACGGAATGGAGCGCCAGACCTTGCGCGCCGCCACGCCGCTGATCCCGTTTTCGGGGTCGGTCATATCAGCGGTATAGGTCTCGTCGATTTCGCGCTGCTCGACGCGCGCATCCTCGATGGATAACGTCTTGCGATATGCGTTGACGGCGGCGGGCATGCCGCCCACGATCTGGTATCGATGAAACAGGCTGAGCGCGGCTTGGTGCACGGCGTAGGTCTCGAGCGTGCCGGCGTGGGTACGAATGGCATTGACCATCTGCTCCTCGTCGAGCGCCCAGAGAAACTCCTCGAACGACATAGGATGCATGGTCTCTTGACGAACGCCGCTGGGAAAAGGCAACTTGCGCTTGCGCGTGGCGACGCCGAGCTGACTGCCGGTCGCGCATATGCGCCAGCCCGAACCCGAAAAAAAGCGAAGCGAGTTGAGCGCCCGTTCGCAGAGCTGCACCTCGTCAAACAGGATGAAGGCGGTTTCTTTGCGAATGGGGGTGCGTTTATAGTCTGAGATTCGCGCCACGATGGCGTCAACGTCGTCGGTGGGACAGTCGAACAGCGGAGCGATCAGCTCAAGATCGGTCTGAAAGTCGAGTTTGACAAACGCATCGCCGGCGATCCGTCTGCCGATTTCCTCGGCAACGTACGTTTTGCCTACGCGTCGCGCACCACGGATGAGGAGGGGGCGCGACGCGTCCTTTGTCGCCCATGATTCGATAACGGATTCGATTGATCTGCGCATGGGGCCGCCTTTCCAATTTCGTGTACTTCAGATACATAGTTTAGTACGATTTCATGTACTTGGAATACACGAAATAGTAGAAAAGTGTGTATCTGAAGTACCCGAAATTGCACTACTGGAGCTTGCAGGCGGATAAACACTACTCGTATGGGACGGTTTTCACCGGTTGCTCGCCACCTTGGGCTATGTTCGCCCCTATGCCTGCATCCGGGGCTGTGCTGATTGACGACGGCGCTCCCAGCGAGCCAACTTAATCGTCACCAGCGTGAGCGCCCAGGCCACAAGCGAGAACACGGCACCGACCGCGCCTACATATGCAATGCCAACTCCGCTTACCACGGCGCCGCCCACTGCGGTGCCAAACGAGATGCCGACGTTAAACGCCATGGGCTCAACCGAACTTGCGAGTACCATCGACTTGGGGTGGCGGCTGCGTGCCACATCCATAAAGTGTGTGATGCACGACACCGAGAACAGGTACATGAGCAGCGCCAAGCTAAAGACAAAGACCAGCGCGAGCGGCATGGTGCCGCCCAAAGCAAACAGCCCGAGTAACGCCGCAGCCTGCAGCACAAACGTCACAAGCAGCGCCTTCATGCCAAAGCGCGCATCGATCCACCCGCCCAGGATGTTCGAGATCAGGCAGAACACGCCGTAGGCCATGAGCGTGGTGCTGGCTTCGACCGTGCCCATGCCCAGCACCTGCTCAAGATAAGGCGTCACGTAGCCGTAGAACACATAGACCGAGCCCACGCCAAACAAAAAGATGAGCATGCCGGTGATGATGCTCGGCTCGCGTAGCAGACCCGCCTGCTCGCGAAAGGTGGCAGGCTCGTCGGTTTGCCCGGCGCGCGGCATAAACGCCACGAGCGCTCCGCAGATCAAAACGGCAAAGGTCAGCGTGCCGTACATGGCCACGTGCCAATCGAGCGTGTCGGCCACAAACTTGCCGATCGAAGTCACAAAGACCATCGCCACGGAAAACGCACCATATACCACCGAGATGGCAAGCGAAGTTTGCTGCGGGGACAGCAGCTCGGGGATGTACGTCACGCCCACGGCGAGCAGTGCGCCCGAGACGGAGCCCAGGATGATGCGCGAGATGAACAGCACCTGGAAGTTGGGCGTCAACGCCATGACCAGTTTGCCGAGCACAAAGACGATGCTGTAGCACACGAGCAGCTGGTAGCGGCGAAAACGCCCCGTGCTGAGCGCGAGCACCGGCGTCGCGATAGCGTAGACCAGTGCGAACACGCTAATAAGTTGGCCTGCGGTGGCAAGCGATACGCCGAGTTCCGTTGCCAAGTCACTTTCGATGCCGATGACCACGAACTCGGAGCAGCCGAGCGAGAATCCCAACAGCACGAGCAGCGCCAGGCAGAGCTTGGTGCGCGCGGGGGAGAGCGCGGCGGCGGTTGACTTACTTTTAGGCGTGGTTGCGGCGGTCAAGGTTGTCACTCCAATGTCGCATGAATAAGCGGGATTCAATCCCTGCAACTCTAACAGAATGTGACGAAGGGGCAGTCCCTTTGTCACATGGAAAGCTTGCCTGTATAGTCGCAATACAGGTGAAGATGGTCTCAGGTACATTGCGGGCGACAGGAGATCCCATGGGTATGCACACGACAAAGGTTGCAGTGGGCGAGGGCAAGTTTGCGCTTGAGGAGGCCGCAGCCCGCATTCTGCGCGCCGGCTGGGATGAGGGCGGCGCGGGCGCCGAGGTCGTGGCGGTCGATGCCGCGACCGGCGAGGCGCTTGGTCCCGTCGACCGCATCGAGGCCCATACCGGCGAGGGCATTTTGCATCAAGCATTTCTGACGCTTTTGGTCGAGGGCCAGGGCGAAGACGCGCGCCTGCTGCTCTGTCGCCGCAGTCCGCTCAAGCGACTGTGGGGCGGGGTGCTGGCCGATAGCTGTGCCGGCCATCCGCTCTCCGGGGAAGACGTCGCGGCCGCCACGGCGCGCCGCATCAACGAAGAGCTCGGCAGTACGCGCGAGCCCGATCAGCTCAAGCACCTCGGTCACGTGGTGTACCGCGAGGACCACGGTGACGGTCGCTGCGAGTGCGAATGGTGCGAGGTCTACCTCGCCCATGTTGAGCCCGGCGAGCTGCATATCAACCGGGAGGAGATCTCGGAAGTGCGTCCGGTGGCCCCGTCCGAGCTCGACGGCTACCTGCAGGGTCACCCCGAGCAGCTGGCCCCCTGGCTCCGCGAGGCTCTCAGCGACCCATCCATCCGTACGGCCCTCGCTATGTGACAAAGGGACAGTCCCTTTGTCACATCCAAACCGTCACAACATTCGGCGAAAATCTCGAAATCGAGGAAAAGCGTCGAATGTTGTGACGGTTTTCGTGTCCGGCGCGGGTGAGCTTCGGTGCCGTCTGGGGGTATAAGACTAGCGAGTGTTTATTTGCGAGGCCTAAGGGGCGCCCCGTATGGATATCGATAACTTTGAATGGTGGTATAGCGAGGGCGAAGCTCCGGATGAGGAGTGGGACGAGCCTACGCCGCGTGGCGTGTCGAGCGACGAGGACGAGACCGGCAACGACGTCGCCGCCGACTCGGACGCCGCCCTCGACCCCGTCGAGCCCCTGACCTTCGAACAAGCTTGGGCCCAGGCCGAGGCAGACGAGGCCAAGGCCGACGCTACGGCCACGCTCGGCGAGCCAGCCGACATGTCGATCTCGCCGGCAAAGACCCCGCAGCCGCGTCACACTATCGACCCCGACAGCACGGCATCCTTCAGCATTCTCGACGTGCCCTCGCAGGGTGCCCAGGCGCCCGCACCCACACGTCGCCCCAATCTGTCTCGCGAGGAAGATGCAGGACGTCGCTCTCCGCTTGGCCCCATCCTTATCGCCTTCATGGCCGGCGTTATCGCATGCTCGGTAATTGGAAACGTCTGGAGCCATGTCGAGCAGCAGCGAAAAGACGCCGCCAGGGTCGAGATGTCTATCGAGCAATCGCTCGGCCGCACGCGCTCGGTACATGTGTCGGTCGAGGTCAAGGACGGCGCGACGTGGGACACCGCGCGCGGCGACAGCCAAATGCTCATCCATATCGTGGGGCGCACGCTCAAAGGGCAGACGATTGACGAGTATCAATACGTCAATTCCGCTGGTGACGGCATCGAACTTAAGCCCGGCGACTACGAGCTCACCGTCGACGAACCGCCCGTCGCCACCGACGGCACGCGCTTCCGCGCCTCAAAGCGCATGGTTCCCGTGAGCTTTAACTCGCAGGCGCCCGATACGGTCGATAGCACTCCGCAGGGCGGGTTTGACCTTTACGTAGATACCCAGTAGGCGCTCGCCGCTCATTCCGCTATGGCTACTCAATAATCGCCTGCCGTCCCGTCCAGCCGCCAAGAGTGGGACAATAGCCCTCGACACTATTGTTTACTTTTGGAGGAAGTAGCATGTCTACCGTCACTACCATCAAGCGCGGCGGCCTCACCGCGGCCATCGATTCCATGGGCGCCCAGCTCACGAGCCTTGCCCTCAACGGCAACGAGTATCTGTGGCAGGGCGACCCCGCCTTTTGGGGCAAGCACGCGCCCATCCTGTTCCCCATTGTGGGTTCGCTGCGCAACAACACGGCAACGTCTGCGGCCGGCACCTGCGAGATGCCGCGCCACGGACTCGCGCGCATCGTCGAGCACAAGCTGGTCGAGGTTTCGGAGGACGGCTCCTCGGTAACCTACGAGATCACCGACACGCCCGAGTCGCTCAAGGCCTTTCCCTTCCACTTTAAGCTCAACATGACCTATGCACTCACCGGCGACGCTACGCTCACCCAGACCTTTGCCGTCACCAACACCGGCGACGTGGATCTGCCGTTCTCGATGGGCGGTCACCCTGCCTTTAACGTGCCGGCTCCCGGTGCCGAGGACGAGGCATTCGAGGATTACGAGCTGGCGTTTACCGAGGCTTGGACTAACGAGGCTCCCATCATCACGCCCGACGGTCTTATGACGTTCGAGGGCAGCTACAAGGCTCCCGATAACTCGGACGTGCTGCCCATCACGCACCGCAGCTTCGATAACGACGCCATCATGTTCACCGATACCCCGGGCTCCACGCTCACGCTGCGCGGCCGCAAGTCGGGTCACGGCGTCAAGATCGACTTTGAGGGCTTTAAGTACATTGGCGTGTGGTCTGCCGCCAACGACGCTCCGTTTGTGGCGCTCGAGCCCTGGACCGGTCACACCACCATGGACACCGAGGACGATGTCTTTGAGCACAAGGTCAACACCATTACGCTGGCACCGGGCGAGACGGACGTCCGCAGCTTTAGCGTCACCTTATTCTAGAGGTTCCGCCGTTCTGACGAACGGCGGACTAGTCGACGCTGCGCGCCGCCCAGGGCGACAATTTGTCATTCAAAAGGCAAGGCATGACCAGAAGGTCTATGCCTTGCCTTTTTCATGCCTAGTCGTTGGGGACGTTCTTGTTTGACTAGTCGTTTAAGAACGTCCCCAACGACTACCAATCGTTTTCAGTTCGTAAACTTGCATATATGCATTTATATATGCATTTGCTGGAGGTAGCGCTGAGCGGTATCCTGTTAAGTCGTCAGCATACGATTCAACAGGGAAGGCAGATTATGCATTCTCCCCATCAACGCGACGCGCATCCACAGCCGGTGTGCAGCCGTCGTATCTTCTTAGGCAGTGCGTTTGCTGCGAGCGCTTCCGTCGTCGCCGGCGCACTTGCCGGTTGCCAGCGCCCATCCACGCTGGAAGTGGTCCAGCCCACGACGGGCGGCGGTCGCGACGACCTGTCCGATTCCGTGATCGGCAAGGACAAGATCCGCATCGGCATGGAGGCGGCCTACGCCCCGTACAACTGGCAGGTCTCCGAAGCCAGCAAGTACACTATCCCCATCGACAACGTGCAGGGCGCCTATGCCGATGGTTACGACGTGCAGATCGCCAAGATCGTCTGCAAGGCCCTCGGTGGCGAGCCCGTTGCCGTCAAGCAGGGCTTCTCGGGTCTTATCGATTCGCTCAACAACGGCCAGATCGACCTCATCATTGCCGGCATGAGCGCCACGCCCGAGCGCGAGGAGTCCGTCGGCTTTTCCGACCCGTACTTCATTGGCTACTTTGGCCTGTTCGTAAAAGAGGGCTCGCCCTACCAAAATGCGACCAAGCTCAGCGACTTTAGCGGCGCAACGGTCCTCGGCCAAAAGGACACCATGCTCGATACCGTCATCGACGAGATTCCGGGCGTTGTGCACAAAAACCCGGTCGATTCGGTTCCCACGGTGTTTTCGAACCTGCTGCAGGGCACCTGCGACGCCGTGACCTACAACACCGAGAACGAGAAGGGCTATATGGCCCAAAACCCGGGTATCGTGCCGATTCAATTTGCCGAGGGCGAGGGCTTTAAGCAGGAGGTCACAGCAAACGTCGGCTGCCGCAAGGGCTCGGATAAGCTGCTTAAGCTCATCGACAAGACACTCAAGGGCATTAGCCAAGAGGAGCGCGACCAAATGTGGGACGCGTGCCTCGACCGTCAGCCGGCATAGGGAGGCAGCATGAAAACCATTAATCGTCTGGCCTCCTTTATCAAGGCCGACCACCGTTATGTATACCTGGGCACGAGCGTCATCGCGGCGCTCGGCCTGGCGTTTAGCCAGCGCAACCCCACGCCGATGAGTTTCTTGGCCCCCACCGGTATCTTCCAGGATTGCCTTTGGGCGATTCTTTGGGCCTGGCTCGTCGTGTCGGCGGCGGCGCTGGTCACCAAGCTCATGCACTGGAACGACTATCGCGAAAAGTCGCCGTTCGCATCCGAGCGCTGCCGTCGTGGCGCACGCCTGGGCAGCTACGTCGTGGTCGCCATCGCGGCAGTTTTCTTTATCGACCGCTGCGTCATGTCGTTTATCGACCTGGTGCAGGTGAGCATTGTCTCGGATTCCAACCCCAGCGACTTTTTGTCGAGCCTGGTCTACATGACCTACAAGAGCGGGGACTTCTTCATTCGCGGTATCGAGATCACCATCGCGCTTGCCACCTTCGGCACTGTCATCGCATTCTTCCTGGCGCTGCTCTTCGTGTTCCTACGCATTCAGACGTTCGACCGCGTGGATAACGACCTGGTGCGTTTCTTTAAGAGTATCGGCCGCGGCTTTGCGACCGTCTACTCCACCATCGTGCGCGGCACGCCCATGATGGTCCAGGGCCTGCTCATCTATTACGCGGGCTTCACCGTTTTGCGCGACATGGGCTTCGAGACCGCCCAGGCCAACCAGATCTGGAGCACCTTCACCGCCGGCCTCGTCACCATCTCGCTCAACTCCACCGCCTACATGATGGAGGTCCTGCGCGGCGGCATCGAGTCCATCGATCCCGGCCAGGCCGAGGCAGCACGCTCGCTGGGCCTGTCGCAGTGGCAAGCTATGCGCAAAGTCGTGTTCCCCCAGGGCATTAAAAACGCGATTCCGGCGCTCACCAACGAGCTCATCATCAACATCAAGGATTCGTCGGTGCTTTCGGTCATCGGCGTGTTTGACCTCATGTACGCCACCACCACCGTCGCCGGCGTGTACTACCGCCAGATGGAGGTCTACTGCGTGGCGCTCGTGGTCTACCTGATCCTGACGCTCGTGGCGAGCCGCCTGCTCGAGGCCTTTGGCAAAAAGCTTGGCGCTGAGGCTCCGGTCACGCTGCCCAGCTCCAACTAGGCTCAAGACGAGGAGAATCATCATGGCAGATACCGCCACTACCGGCACCGCGGCCGCCGCACAGACCAATGAGCCGCTCATCCGCGTCGAGGGCCTGCGCAAGAGCTTCGGCTCGCTCGAGGTGCTCAAGGGCATCGACCTGTCCGTTAACCCCGGCGAGGTCGTCACCATTATCGGCGCCTCAGGCTCGGGCAAATCGACCTTTCTGCGCTGCCTCAACCTGCTCGAGACTCCGGACGCGGGCCATATCTGGTTCCACGGCCAGGACCTTACGGCCGAGCGCTGCAACATTAACAAGCTGCGTGAGGACATCGGCATGGTGTTCCAGGGCTTTAACCTGTTCAACAACATGGATGTGCTCGACAACTGCACGCTTGCGCCCGTCACGCTCAAAAAAATGAGCAAGGCCGAGGCCGAGAAGGTCGCGATGGAGCATCTGACGAGCGTGGGGCTCGAGAAGTTCGCGCACGCCGCCGTGGGTCGCCTGTCCGGTGGTCAAAAACAGCGCGTGGCCATCGCGCGCGCCCTGTGCATGAATCCGCAGATCATGCTGTTCGACGAGCCGACCTCCGCACTCGACCCCGAGATCGTGGGCGAGGTGCTCGAGGTCATGCGCAAGCTCGCGGCCGACGGCATGACCATGGTCGTCGTCACGCACGAGATGGCCTTTGCCCGCACGGTGTCCGACCGCGTGGTCTTTATGGACAAGGGCGTGGTGCTCGAGGACGCCGCGCCGGCCGAGCTCTTCGGCAACCCCAAGCACCAGCGCACTCGCGAGTTCCTCTCGCGTTATCTCGAGGACAAATAACCGACCGCAAACGCTTATGTGGCAGGGCCGCTCCGGTGGGGCGGCCCTCGTCATCACAATCGAAAGGATGTCATGGCCGAGGTTTGGCGCTTCTTTGCGCATGAGGATGATTTTGCCGATATAGACGAGGCTGGCGCGTGCGAGCGCTTGGGTCGCGTGCTGTCGTTTCCGACCATCTCGAGTATGGATGCCGAGGCGGTGGACTGGCAGCCGTTCGACGACCTGCGCGCGTATATGCAGCAGGCTTGGCCGCACGTATTTACGGCGGGTAAGGTCGAGCTTATCGACCATTCGCTATTGGTGACGCTCGGCGGTTCCGACCCTGCCCTCAAGCCCATTATGCTCATGGGCCACATGGACGTGGTTCCCGTGGTACCCGGCACCGAGGCTGACTGGACGCATGCCCCCTTTAGCGGACATGTGGACGACACCTACATTTGGGGTCGCGGCGCCATCGATATGAAAGACCAGGTCGCAGGCATTCTCGAGGCGGTTGAGTATGCGCTCGCGCACGGCTGGGAGCACAAGCGTACCCTGCTGCTCGCCTTTGGCCAGGACGAGGAAACCACGCAGTACGGCGCGGGGGCGATCGGTCGTGTGCTCGAGGAGCGTGGCGTTGAGCTTGAGTACCTGATTGACGAGGGCGACTATCGTATCGTTGAGGCTGCCGAGTACGGCGCAGGCGAGGGTTGGCTTATGCATGCCGATCTTGCCGAGAAGGGCTATGCCGATATCGTGCTCAGGACGAAGAGCGAGGGCGGGCATTCTTCCAACCCTTACGGTGGCACGTCGCTCGAAGTGCTCAGCCGCGCTATTGCCGCGATTTGCGATATCGAGTGGCCGGCGCGTGTGACCGATCTGCTTGCCGCGCAGCTCGTCGAGCTGGGGCTTTATACCGCAGACGAGATTGCTGCCAGCAAGGATGCCATCGTGCGCGACTGCCTTGCCAGCAAAAAGCTGTACCCGCTTGTGACCACCACCTGTGCGCCCACGCAAATCGAGGGCGGCAGTACCGGTGCCAACGTAATGCCGCAAGATATGTGGGTCAATATCAACTTCCGCATGCTCGAGGGTACGAGCGTGGCCGATGTCGTGGCCTGCTGCCGCGAGGCCGTTGCCACCGCTGGGCTCGCCGGCCGAGTCGAGGTCGAGCTGGGCCCCGGCAGCTCCGAGCCCTCGCCGTCCCCGCGCGTGGGCGGTCCGGGGCTCGAGGCCGTCCGCGCCATCGCCGCCCGCTATTTCCGTGATCCCAAGCCGACGGAGGAAAACGGATCGTCTGCGGTGGGCCAAGAGCCGATGAGCATCGTGCCCTCGACCGTGATTGGTGCAACCGATGCCGCCAACTACCAGCGCATTTGCCACGAGTGCATCCGCTTCTCCGCCTTCGTGGTCGACGATGACGAATGCGACCGCGGCGTCCACGGCACCAACGAGCGCATCACCCGTCGCGCCTACCTCCAAGGCATCCGCTTCCTCATCGCCCTGCTCCACACGCTCTAGCATGCGACAAAGGGACTGAGCCGATTTCATCGGTAATGAGACAAAAACTGTCATAGAATAAGACTAAGATATCTTAAGAGACATATGCTGGGGTTGGTATTCCTTGAACGACTGCGGGCATGTGCCAGACTGCCTCGGCCCCCGGGGAGCACCCGGGCAGGTCGCCGTGTGACTGGGGAGGAAATTATGCAGGAGCTCAGAGAGACGACGTCTCGACTCGTGAATAATGCTACCGGGGGGGTGTCTAAGCAGGGAACTTCCTGGTGAACACCGGCCGCGCGAGCGGTGGTCCGTCATGTCTTATGGCCGTCGTCGTGGACTGCGCCCGGTCTCGCCATATGTGATTGTTTTGGCCCTCGCCGTCGCGCTGACGGCGAGTTTCTTCCTGCCGACCCGTGCGGAAGCGGCGTTTTCGGACCACACGGTTACGACGATTTCGCCTTCGGGGACAACAATCAACCTGTTTGATTACTGGGTGAATTCGGAGGATCACCTGTCGGTCAGTGGATCCGACGGCATCAACAAGGGCCACCGCTTCAAGTTCAAGGATCAGGGAGCCAGCGAGGAACTTAACCAGTATACGGGTGGCCCCCGGGTCCGCACCGGCATCGTGAACAATGTTCTTGCCGGTGGTTACCCGAAACTCACCAACCGCTGGGAGGGAGAATCCCTCGGCTACCTGTTTGATTCCTCCACCCAGACGGGCAAGATATCCCATATGGGTGTGACAGGTCTGTTGCAGGTCAACAAGGACGGCTACTACGAGTATGACAGCTCGCAGAACTACGCGGCGTACAACGCCAATAAGAATGCATTTGATGTCTACGAAGTCGCCGGCGTTGGGCAAGCGGGGGCTGGCTCTCAAAATGGAGGTCAGTTTTCCCCTTCGATGCGGCCGATAAGGTATTAAAGGAGGAGAACGGCCGCCTCGTCCGGAACGGCATTACGTCGTCGAACAACGGCGACTCGAATTATAACGATGGCAAACCCCTCAACCATTATTTCGGCCTCTCCATGTCGTCGCGCTTCGTGCAGCCGAAGGATGGCAAAACGAATGCTGACAAGCCCATGACCTTTGAGTTCGCCGGCGACGATGACGTCTGGGTGTTCATTGACGATGTCCTCGTGGGCGACATTGGCGGCATCCACACCAGTGCTAAGCTGACCATTGACTTCCAAACGGGCAAGATTAAGGTTAACGATTCCCCAGACGGCACGCTGTTAAGCAAGTTCCAGGAAGCGAAGCGGGATACTACTAAGGGCTTCACTGGCAACACCTTCGCTAACGACACCAGCCACACGCTCAAGTTCTTCTACTTGGAGCGTGGTGCCACCGACTCCAACATGAAGTTCAGGTACAACCTCGTGACGGTTCCCGAGTCCGACATTATCAAGTTCGACCAGGATGGCGGTCTGGTGGAGGGCGCTCAGTTCGCGCTGTACAAGACAGACGAGCACTTTACTGACACGACCGCTAATCCGGAAAACCTACTTGGCTCCGGCACCACGGACGCGGATGGACAACTGACGCTCACGAATGACGTGAACGACGTTATCAACTTCGATGACCTTCACAAGCAAGGTTGCCAGTACTACCTCCTGAAGGAAACGAAGGTGCCCGAGGGATACCGCTCGAGTCTCACGGCGACGGGCGGTAGCATGAGCTCGAGTACGTGTCCGCGAGCGACAAGAATGGCGCGGGCGGCGTCATCATCAACCGCGGCGGTATGGACGAGGACAGCGACGTGTGGAAGAACGGTGCGTTCGCCGGCGCGAAGGAGACCATCACCGCGCCCAAGACTGTGTACCAGGCGAACGATGACTTGGCGCAGCCAGGCGAGCCCGTTGACATGGAGCACGGCACCCTGTTCGCAGTGGTTCTCAAACGCGATAAAAGCAAGAACGCTGATGCTACCAATCAGAACGCCTGGTACGCCGTGTCGGGCGACCCGACGAAGGGGTACGCCCTCGCCGACACCCCGGGCGTGGCCGGCGCCATCAAGGTGGCGAAGGCGGAGCCGCATGTCTTCACGCTCAACACAAGCGGCCAATATCAGGTGGAGATTTCAGATCTGCCCGGCGACATCTCCAAGTACTACTACCTGCTGCCAGAGGCGGACCGTGCTCAGGATGTCGAATACGCGGTGGGTATCTACTACACGAAGGAAAATTCCGTTGCCAAGGCGGGGCCGGAAAACACGGTTCACGTGTTCAGCGATGACCTTCCCGATGGCAATGTGAACTTTCAGCGGCAGTTCGCCACGCGCCTGCTCGTCACGAACATCCAGAACCGCCTGTTCGTGCAAAAGACCGATACCGAGGGCAACCCCGTAGACGGCGCGAAGTTCGGCTTGTACACGGCAGATCAGGTGACGACGGACGAGAGTGGCAAGGTCGTGCTCAAGGGTGAGCAGACCCCCTATGACACCCTGAAGACGAGGTCGGTCGACAACCCGGTTCCGCTCGAAGGTGCGGGCATATTCCCGAATACGAGCGACGGTAACAGGCCGCTCGTGAAGGGGACCTACTTCCTAAAGGAGGTCTCGGCGCCCAAGGGCTTCCTGCTTAACGACACGCTCACCAAGGTGATTGTGGACGATTACGGCGTCCATGCCGATGCTGGTACGGCCGATGACGGTGTTTCGACGTTCGTGGGCCCGGGCGCGCTCATGAAGAGCCTGGGCCAGTTTGGCGCAGAGGGCGACATCGACAACACGCTCACGTGGATCAAGGGCCAGCGCCAGACGTCCGACGGGACGCTCGACGGCAACCTTTCCTGGAACAATGACGCCAAGGGCGGCGAGGATGAGGTGCACCTCAAGTACGGCGCCAACGGACGTGTCTACCAGTATGGGCCCACCGAGGAAGGCAAACCTTATCGCTTGGAGACCGAGACGGGCTGGATACGTATGGGCATCACGCAGGACGTGCCTGGTGACACTAATGCGAAGGGCGCCCGTGCCAATCTGGACGACATGAATTTGAACGCCCTGTTCACAGGTGCCACCTGCGTGCGCGTGGCGAACGAACGCGAGGCGAGCCTCGAGGTGACGAAGAAGGTTGCCCTGCCCGATGGCCTGACGGGCAATAAGGACGCGGAGTTCACCTTCAAGTTCACCGTGCCCGAGGGGAAGACCTACAAGGCTGCAGTGTTCAAGAACGCTGGGGCCGGAAAGCAAGCCGGCGACGTGTTCGATTTGAAGAACGGCGACACCCATGCTATCAAGGTCGACGAGACGATTCGCGTGTACGGTCTTGGCGAGGGCGACGAGTACGCGGTGCAGGAGCTGACCGGCGCAGGCAAGATGCCCGCGGGCTATAAGCTGACCGGCCGCAAGCAGGGTACCACGAATCTGACCGGCGCAGGCGATAGTATCACCGGTGAGATCGAGAAGCAAAAACCCGACGGCACGTTGGCCGAAGCCAACAAGCTGGTGTTCACAAACACCTACAAGGCGGAAGCTAGCGACGAACTGACCCCGCAGGTAACGAAGAAGGTCTCCGGTGTTGAGAGCACGGAGAAGGCGTTCTCGTTCACGCTGACCGCCACGGAAGAGACGCAGAAACAGATCGATGATGATGACCTCAAAGTCTCGGATGCTCTGGCGGGCAATGAGCATGCCGAGTCCAAGGCCACGAGTGGCAAGATCATCAAGGACAAGGGCCAGACGGTCGACTTCTCCGGCATGAAGTTCAACAAGGCCGGTACGTACACGTTCACGCTCACCGAGGCGCACGACGCCGACGACGACGCGGCGGCGGACGGCGTGCAGAACTCCGGCTGGACGATGGACGCCTCGACCTATACCGTCACGGTGAGGGTCGAGGATAAGAACGCCAAGCTGACTGTCACAGGCGTGACGGTGGAGAAGAGCGGCGATGACAAGCGCGAGACGCTTGAGGTCAAGAACGGCAAGGTGAACCTCGCCACCTTCAACAACAGCTATGCTGCGAAGGGTTCCGTGACCCTGGCGGCGAAGAAGCAATTTACGGGCGGCACCCTTGAGAACCAGCAGTTCTCATTCCAGGTGAAGGAGGGCGATAAGGTTGTCGCCGAAGAAAAGAACGATGCCAATGGCGACATCACCTTCCCGGCCATTGATTACACCGAGGCTGGTGAGCACGACTACGCCATCAAGGAGGTCGAAGGCACCGACCCGACTATCGTTTACGATGGCAAGACGGTGAAAGTGCACGTTAGCGTCACCGATAACAAGAACGGCACGCTGAGCGCGGCCGCCACCTACGACGGCGAGAAGGCCGTGCCGACCTTCACCAACTCGAAGCCGACGGCCGACGCCACTATCGAGGCGACGAAGATCCTCAAGGGCAAGGACCTGACGGCTGGTGCGTTCACTTTCGGCCTATATCAAGGCGACACGACTACGGTTGATCCCATCCAGACTGTCCAGAACGACAAGGACGGCAAGATTAAGCTCATCCTCACCGGTCTGACCATAGGCGAGTACGACTACACGCTCAAGGAGGTCGCTGACAGCGATTCGACCATCACCTACGATTCCACGGCGGTGAAGGTCCACGTCTCGGTGAAGGCGGACGGTGACAAGGCAAAGGCGACTGTCACCTATGACGACAAGAATGATGCCCCGACCTTCACTAACAAGTATCAGCCTGCCGAGACCTTGGCTACACTCACGGCGAAGAAATCGTACGTGAAGTCCGACAACACGCAGGCCACGCTCAAGGGCGGCGAGTTCACCTTCGACCTGTACGAGGGTGATCTGACGGCTGAGCAGCTGAAGGGCAAGCAGCCCATCCAGACCGCTAAGAACGGCGAGGACGGCACCGTCACCTTCCCGGCCATCAACTACACCAAGGCCGGCGAGTACAAATACACTATCGTGGAGCAGAAGGGCGACCTGTCCCACGTGGTCTACGACGATGCGGTTCACCACGCCGCGGTGAAGGTCATGGACAAAGCTGGCAAGCTGGACGCCGCCGTTGCCTACGATGGTGACAAGGCCGATGCCCCCACCTTCACGAACACCTACACCGCAAAGGGATCCGTGGAGCTGACGGCGACCAAGATCGTTGCGGTCGCGCCGGGCTTCACGCACGACACCAAGCTGAAGGGCGGCGAATACACGTTCGAGCTGAAGGACGCCGACGGCAAGGTGCTCGGCACCACGACGAACAAGGCCGATGGCACGGTGAAGTTCACGCGCAAGTTCACGCTCTCCAACCTGGGCGGCGCCGCGAGCAAGGACTTCACCTACACCATCGCGGAGAAGCCGGGCACGGAGCCGGGCATGGTCTACGACACCCATGCGCTCATCTACAAGGTGACGGTCGCGGACGATGGCACCGGCTCGCTGACGGCCACACCGCAGGTAACGAGTGGAGACAAGACCTTCACGAACACGTACCACCCGAAGGAGACCTCGGTAACGCTCAAGGCGACGAAGCGCTTCACGGGTGGCGAGCTCGCAGGGGGCGACTTCACGTTCCAGCTGCTCGACAAGGATGGCAACGTGATCCAGACCGTCCAGAATGACAAGGACGGCAAGGTCGCCTTCCAGGCAATCAGCTACGACACGCCGGGCGATCACGACTACACCATCAAGGAGGTTGCCGGCAACGACCCGACCGTCGTGTACGACACGAAGGACGTGAAGGTCCACATCAAGGTCTCCGATGAGAAGGGCGAGCTAAAGGCGACCGCCACCTACGACGGCGAGGCCGACGTTCCGACCTTCACCAACTCGAAGCCGACGACGGACGTTACCGTCGAGGCGACGAAGATCCTCACGGGCAAGGACCTGACGGCCGACGCGTTCACCTTCGGCCTGTACGACCAGGCCGGCAACGAGGTCGCCAAGGGCACCAACGACCGGGGCGGCAAGGTCGAGCTGGCCGTCAAGAACCTGAACCTGGGCGAGTACGACTACACGCTCAAGGAGGAGAAAGCCGGCCAGACCGTCGACGGCGTGGCCTACGACGCCAAGGAAGTCAAGGTCCACGTCAAGGTAGAGCAGAACCAGGGCGACAACAACAAGACGAAGGTGACCGTCACCTATGACGGTGCCGCTACGGCTCCCACCTTCAACAACACCTACGACGCAAAGGGTTCCGTAACCCTGACGGCGACCAAGACCATCAAGGTTGCGGACGGCTTCGACCACACGACGAAGCCCGCGGACGGCGAGTTCACCTTCGACCTGAAGGACGCTGCCGGCAACGTGCTCGACACCGCGAAGAACGATGCAAACGGCAAGGTCAGCTTCACGCGCGAGTTCCAGCTCTCCGACTTGGACGGCGCCGCGAGCAAGGACTTCACCTACACCATCGTGGAACAGTCGGGCACGGAGCCGGGCATGGTCTACGATACCCATGCGCTCACCTACAAAGTAACGGTTAAGGACGACGGGACGGGCACGCTGAACGCGAAGGCGATCGTTACGAGCACATCAGGCCCGGAGACCTTCACCAACAACTACCAGCCGGCTGCGACCGGTCTGGCTCTCGGTGCGCAGAAGAGGTACGTGAAGAAGGACGACAACACGCCGATCGTACTCAAGGGCGGCGAGTTCACCTTCGATGTGTACGAGGGCAACCTGACGGCTGAGCAGCTTGCCGGGGCCAAGCCCGTCCGGACCGCGACCAACGGCGCGGACGGAAGTGTTAACTTCGACGCCTTCTCCTACGCGAAGCCGGGCACGCACGAGTACACCATCGTGGAGCGGAAGGGTGATCTGGCCTACGTGACCTACGACGCCGCGGTGCACCATGCCGTGGTGACGGTTGCGGACAATGCCGGCACGCTGCAGGCGAGCGTCGCCTACGACGGCACGAATGTCACGAAGCCCAGCTTCACCAACACCTATGAGGCACAGGCGACGGACTCCGGCGCGATCGCCCTCACCAAGAGCGTTGACGTGCACGACGGCAGCTATCAGCTAAAGGCGGGAGACTTCGCCTTCGAGCTGGTGGGGTCTGACGGCTCGGTGATCCAGACCCAGAAGAACGATGCGCACGGCAAGGTTGCCTTCGACAAGCTGACCTTCGACCATGCGGGCACCTTTACCTACACGGTCCGCGAGGTGCAGCCGACGGGGGACGCGCCGGGCGTGCCGGGCGTGACCTACACCGGCAAGACGTACACCCTGACCTACGTGGTGAAGGACAACAACGACGGCAAGCTGGTGGTAGAGAACTCCACGGTGAAGCCGAGCGAGGGCACCGAGAACGGCGTCACCCCCAACACCATGACGTTTGCGAACAGCTACCAGCCGGGCGCGACCTCCTACCAGATCTCCGGCACCAAGGTGCTTGAGAATACCGATTCGGCCACCATGCGGACGCCCGCCGATGGCGAGTTCACGTTCGCGCTGATTGACGTGGCCACCGGGCAGGAGATCGACCGGACCACGAACGTGGGTAACGCGTTTACCTTCAAGGCCATCTCGTACACCGCGACTGGTTCGCATGCGTACCAGGTGAAGGAGGTTGCGGGCCAAGATGGCACCATCACTTACAGCGATGCGGTGTTGGATGTGACGGTGAGTGCGACCGACGACGGCAGCGGCCAGCTGACCGCGACGGCGAACAAGACGGCCGCGGATCTGACCTTCACCAACACCTACACGCCGACGGCAACGACGGCGACGATTACCGGAACGAAGGCCCTGACCGGCCGCGACCTGGCCGAGGGTGAGTTCTCCTTCGACCTGAAGGACGCCGACGGTAACGTGGTGCAGACGGTGCAGAACGGCGCCGACGGCACGTTCGGCTTCGCGCCGCTGCAGCTGGACAAGGTGGGGACGTACGTCTACACCGTGTCCGAGCGGGCAGGGGCGACGGCGAACGGCGTCACCTACGACACGACGGTCTTTACCGCGACGGTGACGGTGACGGAGAATGCGGAGACGCACGCGCTGGAGACGCAGGTTGCCTACAGCAAGGGCGGCAAGGCTGCGGATGCGGTGGCATTCAGCAACAGCTACGCGCCGGCCGCGACTGAGGTGAAGCTGGGGGCCTCCAAGGTGCTGAGCGGCAAGGACCTAAAGGAAGGGCAGTTCTCCTTCCGGCTGAAGGATGCCGATGGCAAAGTGCTGCAGACCGCCAAGAACGCGGCAGGCGGCACGGTGGGCTTCGAGGCGATCTCGTACGACAAGCCCGGGACATACACCTACAGCATCTCCGAGGTGGACGACGGTCAGAAGAACGTGACGTACGACGCGGCCGAGCACCAGGTAACGGTGACGGTGACGGACGACGGCGCGGGCCATCTGGTGGCGACGGTAACCTATGACGGTGACGTGGCGCCGGTGTTCAAGAACACGTACACGCCGCCGACCACCCCGCCGGTCAACCCGCCGACGGAGCCGCCCACCAACCCACCGGTGTCGAAGGAGGAGAAGCCGGGTCTGCCGAACATGGGCGATACCAGCTTGTCGCCGATGGCCCTGGGTGGCATCGCGGGCGGCGCAGTGGTGCTGATCGCCACAGGTGTGATCCTGCGGCGCCGGAACCGGTAGCTGCGGCGGCCGAGAAGGGCTTTGATTGAGGGCGGGTGGTCGCAGGGCGCGGCCGCCCGCCCTTTTCGGTGAAAGGCTATGTTAGCCCGCCGTTTGCACGCGATTATGATTCTGCAGCTCCTAAGCGCGCCGCGCCCTCTAGAAGTCCGGAAAAGCTGCACGAAGCGGCTATCTGGACCCGGAAAAGCTGCAAATCTAGGCCAAATACACCCGGAAAAGCTGCAAAAGTTGGTAAAATCCATCCTGAAAAGCTGCAAACAGCAGGTGAAGGATGGTGCGTAGTGTGCTGAAGCGAAAGATGCTCGACACCCTCCGTTCGTGGCGGGCGGAAAAGGGCGCCGAATGCCTTCTCATCAAGGGCGCGCGACAGGTTGGCAAGTCGTACATCGTCGCCGAGTTCGGGCGGCAGGACTACGAAAGCTTCATCTCCATAGACTTCATTGGGTCCCCGGACCTTAAGCGGGTGTTCGATGGCCCAATCGATGCCGACTCGATCTACCGGCAGATATCGCTCGTCGTGCCCGGCGTGCGCTTTGTTCCAGGACGAACGCTTCTTTTCCTCGACGAGATTCAGGAGTGCCCGCGTGCTCGCGCTGCGCTTAAGTATCTCGCTCTCGACGGCAGGTGCGATGTCGTTGCGTCGGGCTCGCTTCTGGGCATTCGGTTCAAGGAGGAGGCTGCGCTCGCCTCCATTCCCGTTGGGTACGAGCGAGAGGTCGAAATGGGCCCCCTCGATTTTGAGGAGTACCTTTGGGCACGCGGGTATGGGGAGGACGATGTCGCCAATTTGCGGGAATACTATGAGTCGTTGATACCCGTGCCCGTTGCGGTGAATCAGAAGATGATGCAGATGCTGCGCGAGTACCTCGCGGTCGGCGGTATGCCTGCGGTGGTGGACGCCTTTGCGCGGACGGGCAACTTCGCCGTTGCTTTCGACGAGCAAAGCAGGCTGCTCGCCTCGTATCTCGACGACGTGGCTCGATACGCGCAAGCCCCCGAGCGCGTGCGTGCGCGGGCGTGCTTTGAATCGTTGCCGCGCCAGCTCGCAAAGGAGAATACGAAGTTCCAGTATTCCGTGGTCGAGAACAGGGGAACGGCGCGCAAATTTGGCTCGTCCGTGGATTGGCTCGTGGGAGCAGGTATGGTGCGACGGTGCCAGTCGGTGAGCGCCGCCCAATTCCCTCTTGCCGCCTATGAAGACGGGACGAAGTTTCGCCTCTATGCTGCCGATACGGGCGTGCTCATGGCCATGTACGGCTTCGAAATGCTGGAGGCGGTGGTGAACAACAAGCTCGCGGGTCCCATGAAGGGCGGCCTCTACGAGAACCTGGTCGCCTGCATGCTTTCGGCGCGGGGTGTGGCTCTGCGTTATTGGCGGTCGCAGAAGGGCGATAGGGAAATAGAGTTTCTCGTCGACTCGCCCGACGCGAGCGTTGTGCCCATTGAGGTGAAGGCCTCGCGCGGATCTACGGTATCGCTCAACGACATGCTCGAGCGGCAGGACGTGAACCTTGGGTACAAGCTGATAGACGGTAACGTCGGCCGAGACGGCAAAAAGGTGACGCTTCCGCTATATATGGCCATGTTCTTGAAGTAGAGCCTTGCGTTGGCGGACTGACCCTTTGTCGCATTCCGTGCGGGTTATATGCAGGTATGCCTGCGCACGCTATCATGTATGGGTTAGACCGCAACTATGTACGCCATACGCGAAGGGATGCGCATGTATCTGAAGATCGACATGTTCTAGCTGGGCTTACCCCCGCAGCGGCGCCGCGCGCCCCATCAACTCTGCCGATTTTCGCCTTCACGTACATAAAGGAGTCCCACCATGCGCGACAAGCTCGAAAAGATCATTAAGGCCTACGAGGAGCTCGAGAAGAAGCTCTCCGATCCGGCCGTCGCCTCCGATATCAAGGAGTTCACGCGTCTCAACAAGGAGTACGCACATCAGTCCGACCTCATCGCTGCCTCGCGCGAGTACATCGGCGCGCTCGATGACATCGAGGCCGCCAAGGAGATGCTCCGCGACACCAGCGATGCGGACGAGAAGGAGATGCTCCAGATGGACATCTCCGAGAACGAGGAAAAGCTCCCGCAGCTCGAGGAAGACATCAAGTACATGCTCATCCCGAGCGATCCCAACGACGACAAGAACACCATCGTCGAGATCCGCTCCGCCGCCGGTGGCGACGAGGCTGCCATCTTTGCCGGCGATCTGTACAAGATGTACCAGCGCTTCTGCGAGTCGCGCGGTTGGAAGACCACGGTGCTCGATTCCAGCCCCAGCGAGGCTGGCGGCTTTAAGTCCATCGAGTTCAAGGTCGAGGGCGACCGCGTCTACTCCGTCATGAAGTACGAGTCGGGCGTGCACCGCGTCCAGCGCGTTCCCAAGACCGAGTCCCAGGGCCGTATCCAGACTTCCACGGCTACCGTCGCCGTGCTTCCCGAGGCCGAGGAGATCGACGTCCAGATTAACCAGTCCGATCTGCGCATCGAC
Organism: Collinsella sp.; assembly: GCA_048484635.1. Taxonomy (GTDB): domain Bacteria; phylum Actinomycetota; class Coriobacteriia; order Coriobacteriales; family Coriobacteriaceae; genus Collinsella. The sequence continues at coordinate 537 of DBFWDM010000029.1, read as the reverse complement.
ACCTACTGCGCTTCCGGCCCTGGCGGTCAGTGCGTTAACACCACCTACTCTGCCGTGCGCATCACCCACCTGCCCACCAATACCGTGGTGCAGTCGCAGGAGCAGCGCTCCCAGATTCAGAACCGCGAGGTCTGCATGCAGATGCTGCGCGCCCGTCTGTACGAGATGGAGCTCGAGAAGCAGCAGGCCGAGCTCGGTGCCGAGCGTCAGAGCCAGATCGGCCACGGCAACCGTTCCGAGAAGATCCGTACCTACAACCAGCCCCAGGACCGTGTGACCGATCACCGCATCGGCTTCAACTCCACCTACAACGGCGTGCTTCTGGGCGACCAGCTCGGCACCGTCATCGAGGCCCTCGCCGCCGCCGAGCGAGCCGAGAAGCTGGCACAGGCCGTATAAGTTACGGCGTTTTACCAAACGCCGTAACGGCTCGACGCTGCAAACGCCCCTAAGCGGCAATCTGACGTTCAATCGTCGGTCGCGTACCGAAGTACGCTTCCCTCCTCTTTCACGTCACCTTGCTCGCTTAGGGGCGTT
>DBFWDM010000028.1:0-3743 GCA_048484635.1 Collinsella sp. | reverse complement strand
ACGCGAGCTGGGACTCGAGGCCATCAGCCATGCCATGAAGCCGGCGCCGTTTGCCCTCAAGGCGGGTCTTAAGCGCCTCGGCGCCACGGCCGACGAGGCGGTGCTGATCGGTGATCAGCTCTACACGGACGTGTGGAGCGGTAACTTCGCCGGCGTCGATACCATCCTGGTAAAGCCGCAGGCGACGCAGGACCTGTGGTATACGCAGATCTTCCGTATCTTTGAGCGCCGGGCCCTGCGCGACCTTCCCTGCGAGGAATAGGTCTCGCTATGTCCAAGCACACTAAACACGGCTGCGACCATATCTTCTTTATCGGCTTTTTGGGCGCGGGTAAATCAACGCTCGCGCGCAACGTCGGCACTATGTTCAAGCGGCGTTTTATCGATACCGACCGCCTGGTCGTGCGCCGCTGCGGCAAGTCGGTAACCGAGATTTTTGAGACCGAGGGCGAGGATCGTTTTCGCGAGCTCGAGACCTCGGCGCTCCGTTCGCTCCAAAGCGAGCGCAGCCTGTTGGTTTCGTGCGGGGGCGGTATCGTCGAGACGCCGGTGAATATTGAGCTGATGCACGAAATGGGTACGTGCGTGTACCTCGAGGGCGACTTCGAGGATTCGATTCGCCAGATTCGTCGGTCCGACACGCGCCCCGATTTCCGTTCGCCCGAGCATGCCGCGCGCCTGTTTGAGCATCGTCGTCCGCTGTATCGCCAGGCCGCCGATATTACCCTTGATATTCGCAACAAGTCCTTCGAGGACGTTTCCTACCTTTGTGCCGAGATGCTTTTGGAGCGTGGACTGCTATGATTCGCCGTCAACTGATCAATTTCCAAAACCGCAGTGTCGATGTCCGCGTCGGATTGGGCGCGTTCGATGAGCTGCCGCGCATGTTTGCCTCGGCCGTGGGCAAGCCTAAGCGCGCGATGGTGGTTTGGAACGACGCCACATCCGAGCGTTTTGGTGAGGTCGTCGAGCATGCGCTGGTCGACGCCGGTTTTGCCGTGTCGCTGCTCGTCCTCGAGGTTTCGCCTGCTGGTGCCACGCTGGCCGACGCCGATGCTATCTTTGGCGCCCTGTCTGCCAACCGCATCACCTGCGACGATCTGGTTGTCGCTGTTGGCGATGCCGCAACCTGTTCGGTTGTTGGCTGGTGCGCCAACCAGTGGTGTGGCCGAACCGAGTGCGCGCTGCTGCCGACGACCTTCGACGCCATGCTCACGGTCGCGACGACCATGAAGCCGCTCGTCGCCTCGTTGGCCAATGCGCTTCCCGCTATCGCGTTCCGTCCCGAACCGGGCTTGGTTGTGTGTGATCTCGACCTTGTTCGCGAGGCGGAACCCGAGGACCTCAAGTTCGGCTATGCGGTACTTGTTGGCACCATGCTTTCGAGCAGCAAGTCCCGCTGGAATCAGTTTACTGAGACCGTCCCCGAGATTCTCGCGGGCGAGGAGGTCGCACTCGTCAATGCCGTTCAATGGTCTCAGACTGCCCGCAAGGACGTGCTGACGGCCACGAACCCGAGCGCTCGCCATGCGCTCGATTTTGGCAAGACGGGGGAGCGCACCCTGCGCGCTTGCTTGGGCGATGCCGCTTCGCAGGTCCCTGCCTACCAGCTGTTGTCCGAGGGCATGCGCTTTGAGGCGCGCCTAGCACACGATGCCTGCGACTTCGATATCGACTATGTGTTTGATCTCGATGACTGCCTGGAGGACTTTGGCATCGAGGAGCTTGCCTTCGACTTGGAGCCTGCCGCATATATCGAGGAGTTCCGCAGACAGCAGTTTGTCCGCTCGAACCGCAGCATGCTGCCGCTGCCCGCGGCGCTCGGCGCCATTCGCCTAACGAGCGTCGAGGACGAGGTTCTTGAGCGCCATGCTCACGCCTACTTGGCTTCTCGTAAAGAACTTCTCTAAGATTTATTGACTTCCATCGTCTTTCGTATCATGTTGAGGGGCGGGTTTTCAATCGGTTGCGGATCGCATGCGATTCCGTCGTTCGGTTGAGACCCGTCCCGTCTATATTGAGACAACAAGAAAGGAATCTGCATGTCTGAGTTTGCTGCCGGTCCTGCCGGTCGTATCGAGCGTGTCCGTGCCCTGATGGTCGAGCGTGGCTACGACGCCATCGTGGTGCGCGACGAGGCCAACCTTCGTTGGCTTACGGGCGTGAAGGGCGTCTTCGACTACACCTTCGAGTTCCCGCACGCGGCGTTTATTACGGCTGACCAGTGCCTGTTCCATACCGACTCGCGCTACCTTAACAGCTTTGAGGAGAACACGCCCGCCGGCAGCCCCTGGGTCTACGACATGGTCGAGGGCACCATCCCCGGTTGGGTCGCCGGCAAGATCGCAGCCAACAAGTGCCGCGTCTGCGCTGTCGAGGACGACATGCAGATCAACTTCTACCAGGGTATTCAGCGTGGTCTGGAGGACCGTTCCGTCGCCTGCATGCTACCGCTGATGCATGACGACATTCGCAAGATGCGCGCCATCAAGGATGCCGAGGAGATCGAGCTCATGCGCCATGCGCAGTCGATCACTGACGCCGCCTTCCAGCACATGCTCGGCTTTATTAAGCCCGGTATGACCGAGAAGCAGGTTCGCAACGAGCTCGAGAACTTTATGTTCGCCAACGGCGCTGACAGCCTGGCCTTCGGCTCCATCGTGGCGAGCGGTCCCAACACCGCCAACCCGCATGCCGTGCCGAGCGACCGCGTGATCGAGAAGGGCGATTTCGTTCTTATGGATTACGGCGCGGGCTACTGTGATTACCGCTCCGACATGACACGCACCGTCGTGATGGGCGAGCCCACGCAGGAGCAGGTCGACCTGTACGCACTCGTGCGCCGCACGCACGAGGAATGCGTCGCCGCTATCCATCCGGGCGTCGAGGGTAACGATATCTTCAAGCTCTCCAAGAAGATCATCGGCGATGCCGGCTATGGCGATTACTACAACCATGGTCTGGGCCACGGCGTGGGCATTGACATCCACGAGCTGCCCAACTTCAACCGCAGCAAGAACACCATCGAGATCGGCTCGGTTGTCACCATGGAGCCCGGCGTCTACCTGCCCGGTGTGGGCGGCGTGCGCCTGGAGGACTACGGCGTGGTCACCGAGAACGGCTACGAGCCCTTCACCAAGACCCCGCACGACCTGCACGCTATCGACTGCTAGTCTACTTCGGTAGATAGTTTGGGGCGGGGCGTCCGGATCGATTCGGACGCCCCGCGTTCTCTTTTTATGCGCTCGCCGCAGGCGCCGTCTGCAAGTGTATAATTTCTGTCGTATGTAATTTGGACGCTTGTGCGTTCTGCCCATAACAAGAAAGGTCGCTATGTCTACCATTTCTACCGCCGACTTCAAGAACGGCCTCGGTCTCCGCATCAAGGACAAGGTCTACACCATCGTCGAGTTCCAGCATGTCAAGCCGGGCAAGGGCGGCGCGTTTGTGCGCTACAAGACCCGCGACATCAAGAGCGGCCGCGTCGTCGAGAACACCTGCAACGCCGGCACCAAGTTCGAGAGCGTCATGCTCACCACCCGTGAGTTCCAGTACCTCTACAACGATGGCACCGACTACATCTTCATGGACAACGAGTCCTATGAGCAGGTTCCCGTTCCCGAGGACATGGTGGGCGAGAACTCCAAGTGGCTGCGCGAGAACGACGTCTGCCAGCTGCTCTTCGCCGACGATGAGCTCATGGGCGTGACCCCGCCGATGTTCATCGAGACCACCATCGTCCA
>DBFWDM010000027.1:0-3291 GCA_048484635.1 Collinsella sp. | reverse complement strand
CCGACCTGTTGGTACCTCGACCTTGGTTGCTCGCTCCACCGGCGGCTTCCCAGTCCGAGGCGAATCGAGTCGCCCGCGGGCGACGTAAAACGAAAGGTGAAACAATGACTGTTTCCAAAGAGCGCAAGGCGGAGCTGACTGCCCAGTTCGGTAACACCCCGGTCGACACCGGCAACCCCAAGGTTCAGGTCGCCATCCTGTCCGAGCGCATCAAGGAGCTGACCGAGCACATGAAGTCCCACCAGAAGGACTTCCACACCCGTCGTGGCCTGCTCATGCTCGTCGGCCGTCGTCGTCGTCTTCTCTCCTACATCAAGAAGAACGACATCGTCGAGTACCGTGAGCTCATCAAGGCTCTGGGCATCCGCGACAACATCCAGTAGGATTTGTACATGCTAAGAGCGTCCTGCGCAGCGGGGCGCTCTTTTTGTGTAAGGGCGCGAACAATCACGCTCTGAAGCGTGGCGGGGGCAGGGGGCCCGCGTCACATGAGAAGCCCGCAGGCAAGGGGTCTGCGGGGTAAAGGAGAACAATGACACTCGTATCCAAGACCTTTGAGCTGTACGGCAAGACCTACACCTTTGAGTCGGGCGAGCTTGCCAAGCAGGCCACCGGCGCCTGCCTGGTCAAGCAGGGTGACACCACGATGCTCGACACCGTGGTCGTCTCCAAGGAGCGTAAGAACTACGACTTCTTCCCGCTGACCGTCAACTTCAACGAGAAGATGTACGCCGCCGGCCGCATCCCGGGTGGCTACCTCAAGCGTGAGGGCCGTCCCAGTGAGAAGGCTACGCTCACCGCGCGCATGATCGACCGTCCGATTCGCCCGAGCTTCCCGGATGGCTTCCGCAACGAGGTGCACATCGTCGCCACCTCGCTCGTCGCCGACCAGGTCAACCCCTTCGACGTCATCAACGTCATGGGTGCTTCTCTGGCCATGACGCTCGGCGGCGTGCCCTTCGAGGGTCCGCTTGCCTGCGTGCGCATCGGCCGTAACGTGGAGACCGGCGAGTTTATCGTCAACCCCACCTACGAGGAGCGCGAGAACTCCGATCTGGACCTGGAGCTGGGCGGCTCTGCCGACTTCATCTCGATGGTCGAGGCCGGCGCCGAGGAGATCTCCGAGGACGACATGCTCGCCGCCATGAAGTTTGGCCAGGAGGCCCTTGCTGCTTTCTGCCAGGCCCAGGACGAGTTTGTCGCCGAGTGGGAGCAGGTCAACGGCCCCATCGTCAAGAAGGAGTACCCGCTCGACCAGCCCGTCGAGGAGGTCCAGGAGCGCATCTTCGCCCACTACGACGAGATGGCAGCCGCCCTTCGCGACGCCGACAAGCTCTCCCGTATCGGCAAGGTCGAGGCTCTGAAGGAGTCCATCCGTGCCGAGTTTACCGAGGAGGAGCAGGCCGCTTGGGAGCGCGAGATCCCCGTGGCGCTCAAGAAGCTCGAGAAGAAGGCCATGCGCACCATGGTCGTCGAGACCGGTGAGCGCGTCGACGGCCGTGCCGCCGACGAGATCCGTCCCATCATGGTGAAGGACAACTACCTGCCGCTCGTTCACGGCTCCGGCCTGTTCCAGCGTGGCCAGACCCAGGTGCTCTCCGTCCTGTCGCTCGGCATGCTCAACGAGGGCCAGCGTCTGGATACCATCGAGCCCACCGAGGGCAAGCGCTACATGCACCACTACAACTTCCCGCCTTTCTGCACCGGCGAGACCGGCCGCATGGGCAGCCCCAAGCGCCGCGAGATCGGCCATGGCAATCTGGCCGAGCGCGCTCTGCTTCCGGTGCTTCCCGACGAGAACGAGTTCCCCTACGCCATCCGCGTCGTCTCCGAGGTCATGGAGTCCAACGGCTCCTCTTCGATGGCTTCGACCTGCGGCTCCACGCTCGCCCTTATGGACGGCGGCGTGCCCATTAAGCGCCCGGTCTCCGGTATCGCCATGGGCCTGATCCAGGAGGAGGGCAAGACCGTGGTCCTGTCCGACATCCAGGGTCTCGAGGACTTCCTGGGCGACATGGACTTTAAGGTCACCGGCACCACCGAGGGCATCACCGCCCTCCAGATGGACAACAAGGCCACCGGCCTCACCTTCGACATCTTGGCCCACGCCCTGCAGCAGGCCAAGGAGGGTCGCGCCTTCATTCTGCAGAAGATGCTCGATGTGATCCCCGAGCCGCGCCACACCACGCGCAGCACCGCTCCGCGCATCGTCTCCATTCAGGTTCCGACCGACAAGATCCGCGACGTCATCGGTTCCGGCGGTAAGGTCATCCGCGGCATCCAGGACGAGACCGGCGCCTCGGTCGACATCCAGGAGGACGGCACCGTCTTTGTCGGCGGCACCGGCGAATCCGTCGACCAGGCCGTCGAGCGCATCAAGCTCATCATCAAGGTTCCCGAGCCGGGCGAGGAGTACACCGGTCGTGTGGTCTCCATCCAGCCCTTCGGCGCCTTCGTGAACCTGCTGCCCGGTAAGGACGGCCTGCTGCACATCTCCCGCGTCGCCAAGGGCCGCGTGGAGAAGGTCGAGGACGTCCTCAATGTGGGCGACGAGGTCAAGGTCGTCGTCATTGAGGTCGACGATCGCGGTAAGATCTCGCTCGATCGTCTGGATAAGCCCGAGGCCCCGGCACGTGCTGAGGGTGCCTCCGAGGGCGACGGCGAGCACTTCCAGCGTCGTGAGCGTCCGCGTCGCGAGCGCTCCGAGCGCAACGACCGTCCGCGCCGTCCCGGTGACAATGGAGGCCGCAAGTCCCGCCGTCACCACGACGCCGAGTAACAGCTACACATAAGCAGCTCAACAAGGGCGACTCCGAACAGGGGTCGCCCTTTTGCTTGCGCCCGGGAGGGGCGCATATGAAGTTTCCTGCTCTACAGTCCTGCGCAAGACGGAAAGCACATTAAGTGCTTTCCTTTGCGTGCGGAACTCGCGATAAACTTCATATGCGCCCCTCCCGGGCGCAAGCAAAAGGGCTAGTTAGTGCCGCTCGCTATTTAGTTAGATGGTCTATTCAGTTGTCTGATTTCAGATCCATAGATAGGCGTAGCAGCATTTCCCCAGATAGAACTGACCAAAATAAACCTGTCTCATATTGGCAGGTCAGGGCTCAGCGGCCCCGGCACGGGCTAAGTTTCCTGCTCTACAGTCCTGCTCACGACGGAGGCCACATTAAGTGGCCTCCTGTTCGTGCGGAACTCGCGATAAACTTAGCCCGTGCCGGGGCCGCTGAGCCCTGACCTGCCAATATGAGACAGGTTTATTTTGGTCAGTTCTATCTGGGGAAATGCTGC
>DBFWDM010000026.1:0-1910 GCA_048484635.1 Collinsella sp. | reverse complement strand
GTGGGGATGAGTCCAAAGCCAAGGAACAGCAGCAGCAGCTGTGGCGACATTGCCGCGGCGACATCCGGCCACGGAGCCGCGATAGCCGCCATAACCGCACCGCCAAAAACAAAGCCCCAAAACGTGACAGCCAGCGGGTGGACTGTCTTGGTTGCTATCCGGCTAAACACCGCGAGCGACGCACCGCAAAGGCCTGCAATCACGCCCGACGTGACGCCCCAAACCGAAAAATGAAAACCGGAAAGGTCGCCATTGGTCACTGCAAGCACGCAGCCAACGATGTTAAAGACAATGGCGACGAGCTTGTTGGGGGTCACGTCCTCGCGATAAAGCACGCGGCCGAGCACGACGCCAAACACCGGCGAGGTATAGAGCAGCACCGAGGCCGTGGACATGCCCACCTCGCCCATGCACTCGTAATAGCAGGTGTTGGCGGCGGCCAGGCCGACAATACCGACAAGCGCGCAGGGAACAAGCTCTTTAGGGCTTGCCTTGAACAGTGCCAGCGGACCCTGAGCCACGGTAGACCCCTCACCCGGACGGCAGCCCATAAACATCAGGACCGGCGCCAAGATAAGCGCTCCGACCAACAAGCGAAAGGCAGCCATGCTCTGGGACGAAACGCCCATGGCCGAGATGCCGTTTACAAAGATTCCGATGCTGCCCCACATAAGCGCGGCGATCAGCACCAGCACATAGCCCAGATTGCTTTTCTTCAACGCAGCCTCCTCGGTATTGTTTCCAATATGTTTCACACTACGTTATAGTCGTTATATACATTTTTCAAGACACAAATCGGCGAGCGGGAAAGTGATCCGTTTTCCTCCGTCCTCAGCGGATTACTTGGCGGTTGCGGTGGACTAGTTCCCAAATAGAGGCTTCAAGCCCCCAAACAGGAACTATTCCACCGCAACTTATGAGGACATCGAGCTGTTAGGCCGCTCTATCCCCTAGTAGTCGAGCTTCCACATGTAGCGGCGCGTCATGTAGTCCTTGTGGGTGACGGCAGAGAGCGCGCGCATGTACACGTTGTTGAGAATCGGGGCAAAGATCAGGTGGTTGAAGTATTCGCTCACGCTGTCCTTGATGTCATTGAGGCCGAGCTCCTTGGCGTCGAGCTGATAGACGCGCTCGCCACCGTACTGGTTGACGAAGCGGATGCCGCGCTCGTCGTTGCAGCGGCTGCGGCCGACGCTGATGAGCTGGAACAGCGAGGTACGCTTGTCCAGGATCTCGAAGGGGCCGTGGAAGAAGTCGCAGGTGTTGATGGTGCAGGAGTCGATCTGCAACATCTCCTGCACGTTGCAGATGCTAAAGACGTAGGCGGCACCAAAGAGCGGACCCTGAGCCATCACGTTGATGCAGGGCTTGTCGGCGTTCTGCTCGGCCCACTTGGCAGCAAGCGGACGGGTGTACTCGACGGCCTTGCGATAGATGGGGTCGACCAAGTCGAAGGCGGCCATAGCGGTCTCGTACTCGGCATAGCCCTCGGTCTGCTGCGTAAGCTCCATGGCGATCATGGTCACGACGGCGGAGTTGGTGCGGCCCATGCAGGACTCGTCGACGGCCAGGCTGTCATACTGGATCTTGTAGTCGCAGACCTCGGTGAGGCCGGACTCGTCGACATAGATTGCGATGGTGCTGGCGCCGTGGTCCTTGGCGACCTGGGCGGCGACGATGGTCTCCTTGGTGCCGCGCATGGACACGACGACGGCCAGGGTGTTCTCGTTGACGTAGGCCGGGGTGGCGTGCACGAACTCGTTGCTGGTGTAGCTGGAGCTCACGACCTGCGTGGCCTCGTGCTCCATAAAGTACTGGGCAGGATAGTTGCCGCCGTTGGATCCGCCGGCGCCAATCCACACGACGCGCTTGATGCCGCCCTTGTCTGCCTTGTCAGCCAAAACCTGGGA
>DBFWDM010000025.1:0-9084 GCA_048484635.1 Collinsella sp. | reverse complement strand
GACTGGTCGCTACCAGGTGCTGCTGTACGACAACAACTTTGGTGCGGCCGAAAGCTATCCCAAGTTCGACTGGGGTCAGCTGGGCGCCGCGGTGGTGACCGACTACAACAAGGGCACGCATTCGTTTGGGCGCATCTTTACAGTGGACGAGGCGGCCCGCACCTACGAGCTCGAAGACCAGATCGCGGTGCCGTTCTCGGGTTACGTCAGCAGTGCGCAGCGCGTCGGCGATTCAAATAGCATGCTCGTGGCATCGGGCCAGGCCAAGACCTTCACCGAGTACGATCGGTACGGTCTGGCCATCGCCACCTACGAGATGGAAGCCGAAAAGTACATCTACCGCGTGTACAAGTACGAGCTGTAGGGCCGCGCTCTGCATCACTTCACATCGAATTCCACGCGATCTAGCTCGGGCACATTGAGGTCGATGAGCTTGCGAGCGACGTGACGGTCGTGTGCCCCAAGCGCCTCGCCTGTCGTCACATGGGCGACAATCTCGCGCTCGACGATGCCCTCTTCCTCGCCTTCGGTAGCCGAGGTTTCGACGGCGACGGTGTAGTCCTTAAAGCCCGGTAGCACCGCCGCAAGCTCGCGCGTGGTTTCGGTGACGCCGTAGCCGTCCTGCACGCCGGACTGCGCCGAGCCAATAGACCCCGCCGTCATGACGATGCAGGGGATGGCAAAGACTACCGTGCCCACAATGATGCGGCGGCGCACCTTGCGTGACAGCTCGTCGACCTCGGCATTTTCCTCGGCGGTCACAATGCCGTCGCCGTTGAGGTCGCGCTTGAGCGGCACGCGCAAAAGAAGTAGCACGGCTTCGGCAGCTAGTGCGATAAAGACCACGTTGATGCCAAACTCGTAGAGCGCCGAGAGAAACAGTGACCCGCTTGCGATGGCGATGCCATAGCCCGCCGCGCACAGGGGCGGCATGAGCGCGGTCGCCACGGCCACGCCGGCGATGAGCGTGGCGGGTTCCTGGTCGCGCGAGTTGCCCAGGCCACCCGCAAAGCCGCCCGCGAGCGCGACGGCAAGGTCCCACACGGTCGGTGTCGAATTGTCGATGATGGCGGCCGTGGTGGTGCCAAGGGGCGAGAGCTTAAAGTACAACGTGGACGTGACCAGGCAAAAGACCATCTGCAGCGTGAGGCTGGCGACGGCCTCGACGGCAATCTCGCGGTCGAGCGTGGCGATGCCGTATGCCATGGCAAGGACCGAGCCCATGAGCGGGCAGATGAGCATGGCGCCTACAATAGCGATATCCGAGTCGATATCGAGGCCGATGCTCGCGATCAACATGGCAATGATCAAGATGCATAAGTGTGAGCCAGTCAGGCGCGCCCCGTTTACAAAGCGCTTGCGAATCACGTGATAGGGCGCGCGTCCCTCGCGAATGTTGAATGCCCGCTTTAGAAAGCGGCTTGCGTTCTCCATGGCCTCGCTGTGGGCGGGGCGGATGCCATGGCGCCGATGATGGCGCTCGCGCAGTCGCTTGAGCTGTTGTTTATCGAGTTCCATGTCCACCTCGTATTGCCGTAGGAACGCGGGTGCGTTCGCAGCATGTACTCTACACCGTGACGGGCGGGGCGGTCATCTTGACAGGGAACTTAGGCGAGCAGGCAAAGAAAGACACGCCACATGCGAGTACTGCTGAGGGTTTCGGCAGATACAAAAAAGCGCGGGGCCGGATGGTCTCCGACTCCGCGCTCTGTACGGGTACGTTGTTGTTGGGTTTAGCCCAGCAGGCTCAGGCCAACAGAGACAAACGCCAGGATAACGCCGACGATGGACTCGCCACCGAGCAGGCCGCTGGCGACAACCAAGCCCTGCTCCTGGAAGGCGGCGTCCTTGGCGGCCTTTTCCTCGTCCGAAAGACCGGCCTCGGCGTCGCGGTGAGCGGCCCACTTGTCGTAGGCGAGCTTAACGCAGGAGCCCAGGAAGGCCGTGAGCGACATGTAGAACGGCAGGTACACGCCCAGGCCGATCATCATGGCCGGAATGCCGAGCCAGTACATGACGATGCCGGCGATAAAGCCGCCCGCAAACCACGGCACGCTCGGGATGCCCGAGACCATGGTGGCGACCACGCTTGCCTGTGCGGCCACAAAACTCTTGTCGGGGCCAAAGGCGTCCGGACCATAGGCGGTGACGAGCGCGACCATGACGGCGGCGGCGACCAGGGCGCCCACGATGCCGCCAATGGCCTGGCCGACCCACTGCGCGCGCGGGTTGGTGCCCAGCACGGCGCCGGCCTTGAAGTCGTTCATGACGTCGCCCGCAAGGCCGCACGCCACGGCCACGATGCCGGCGATAAAGAACAGCTTGACCTGAGCGAGCTGCGCGAAGGCGGCAACGATGAGCATGACGATGAGGCCGAAGATCTCCATGGGGTCGATGCCCGTCTGGCCGCAGCTCTGCGCGCTCATGATGGTGGTGACAAAGGTGAACAGCGTGACGATGACGGCCGGAACGGGGCCAAGGTCGAGCACGATGGCGATGATCACGGCGATGGCGGCAGCGCCCAGGCCGATGATACCGGCGTCGAGTTTAAGGGAGCCCGAGATGAGCGACTGCTCGTCGGTGTCGGTGGAGCTGTCGGCGGCGAGGCCGCGGACGATACCGGCGACCTGCGGAAGGATGTCCTTGAGGACGACGGCGACGCCAAAGCCCATCATGAGGCCCATACCCAGGGACTTGACGATGCCCTGTGCGGTCATAACGTCAAACAGACCGGCAGCGGTGCCGCCGACGATGATGCCAAAATTGCCCAGCAGCGCGCCGGCAAACCAGAACGCGACGGGGGCGAAGCCCACCAAAAAGCCGATGGACAGCAACATGGGCGAGTTGTAGATGGCAAAGGTCACGCCGGGGATATTGAGCGTGCACAGCATGCTGGGCACAATGCCCAGAGCGTCGCGCAGCACGCTGTAGATGCCGGCGATGGCCATGGAGCCAAAGAGCTGCTTGCCGGTCTTGCCGCCGGCCTCGGTCGCGCGCAGGGTCTGAGCTGCGGCGTTGCCGGTGGGGAACTCAAGCGCGGCGTCCACGATAAAGTGACGGTGGATGAGTGCCGTGGCCAGCAGGCCTAGGATAGTGCCGGCGAGTGCCACGATAAACATGTCGAGCCAACTGATCTGGTCGGCATAGCCCAGCATCCAGGCGCCCGGGATGGTAAACGCCAGACCGCCAGCGACCATGGCGCCTGCGGACATGATGGTGTGGGTGACGTTGGCCTCGTTGAGGCTGGCGTTGCCCATGAGCTTCAGGAAGAACAGCGAAATGACGGCAGCGAAAATGATCGGCCAGGGGAGGGCGCCCATCTTGAGGGCGGTGTAGGCCGAGCTTGCCGTGATGATCACGCAGCCAAGGACGCCGATGACGACGCCGCGCAGCGTGAGTTGCCCGCGCATCGAAGCGCGGTTCGAGGGATTGCTCATATAAAACTCCTTTGCGTATATCCGCTTCCCCCGGGAGCGCCGTTACGGATACGGCGCGGGAAGTCGGGTTACCAAGGGCCGCCGCGTGAGCTCGCAAACGACCGCGCACCAGTATAGCCGCAAGCTAGTCATTTTGGGATGACTGGTTTAGGTAGGCGATATACTGCTGGGCAGACGAAAGGAGCGCCGACGATGCTTAATGGGTGCGCATATATATTGACGGTCGACGTGGGCAACACGTTCATTCGCTTTGGCCTGTTTGCAGAGGATTCGGCCGCGGCGCAGGAATGTCCGCTTGCGACGTGCGAGATCACCACGCCGTCGAGCATCACGGCAGACGAGGCGCGCATGCGTCTCGTGCAGGTCATGGCCGCACTGGCGGCCGATGCGGGCATGCCGGGCGCGCTTGTGTCCACGGCTGCTGTGCTGAGCTGCGTGGTCCCGGCGCTCGAGCGCCCGTGGAAGGCGGCACTTTCCCGTACCTGCACGGGGCGCGTGCTCACGGTGGGGCCGGGACTTAAGACCGGCATGCCCGTGCACTACGATGACCCGGCCGAGATCGGTCCCGACCGCATCGCCGACGCCGTGGCTGCCCGCGCCGTCTACGGCTCGCCGTGCATTGTGATCGACCTGGGCACGACGACCAATATCGAGGTCATCGACGCACACGGCACCTTTGTCGGCGGCGTTATCGCGCCGGGGCTGGCGCTCGGCGCCCGTTCGCTCTCGGCCGCTGCGGCGCGCCTGCCTCAAGTTGAGCCCTCGGCGCCGACACACGTCATCGGCCGTAACACGCGTGAGGCCATGCGCTCGGGCGTGGTTCTGGGCGAGGTGGCACGCATCGACGGCATGCTCGACATGGTGCTCGCCGAGATGCGTGCGACCAAGGCCGCGGGGGAGGGCGATGTGCCCATCGTCATTACCGGCGACGATGCCGAGGCGCTTGCGGCGCTGGTCGGCCATAGCCTGACGGTCGACGATGCGCTGACGCTGCGGGGCCTCGCCGAGCTCTACCACATCAACCAAAAGCCCCGCCGCGCGTAGCGATGGGGGCAATGGGACAAAAACGTCTCCACCTTCCACCTGCTACAATGGGTCAAACTATTGCGATTTCGGAGGTGTCTGCCATGTCGGACGATCTTCATCAAACCGCGTCGGGCAAGCGCCGCGACGTTATTAGCTGGGATGAGTTCTTTATGAGCGTGGCCATCGCCGCGCAGCGCCGCAGTAAGGACCCCAACACGCAGGTGGGCGCGTGTATCGCCAGCACCAACCACCGCATCCTTTCGGTGGGCTACAACGGTACGCCCTCGGCGCTCAACGACGACTTTTTCCCGTGGGGTACGAGCGACGACCCGCTGCAGGACAAGCACAACTACGTGGTCCATGCCGAGGCAAACGCCGTGCTCAACTACCGTGGCTCACTCAAGGATCTCGAGGGTTCCACGGTTTACGTCACGCTGTTCCCGTGCCACGACTGCGCCAAGATCCTGGCGCAGGTGGGCGTGGGCGAGGTCGTCTACCTGGACAATAAGTATGCCGACACCGATGATGGACGCATCAGCCGCCGTATCCTCGACTCTTGCGGCATCAGCTACCGCCAGGTCATCGTCGATGTCCACATCGGCACCGGGGGACAAACTCAGCAGTAGCGGCAGCGTGTGCTAGCGCCGGCCGCCGGCAAAAGCAGCTAAAAAAGCCCCGTCCCAAATTGACTACTCGTGAAAGTCGTGTCCGCGCGCATGGCTGGCGCCTAAGCGGGTACATGGCTGTAGTAACATAGCCCCTGTCCGCGGGCGTGCCCGCGTTATTGTGAGAAAGGAGCCCCTGTGGCTGTTAACGAAGAGCTGCTTAAGAAGGTTCTTGAAGAGATCCGCCCCAACCTGCAGGCCGATGGCGGCGATATGGAGTATGTGGGCGTCGACGACGAGGGTGTCGTCAAGCTGGAGCTGCAGGGCGCCTGCGCCGGCTGCCCCATGAGCTCGCTAACCCTTTCCATGGGTATCGAGCGTATCCTGAAGGAGCATGTGCCCGGCGTTACCCGCGTTGAGCAGGTCAATGCTTCCGGCGAGGCCGAGGACCTGTACGACGAGTACGCGCCGTTTTAAGATGCGAAAGCTGCGGACGGTGCGCTCCGCATAGACGTTACGCCCAAATATGCGGCTGCGAGCGAAAGGCCCGCGGCCGCATTTGTATGTAGGGAGCAGGGGGACCGATATGCTCAACGACTTCTACCATATGCTTGATCCCGTCGCGATTTCGGCGGGGCCCATCACGATTTACTGGTATGGTCTGGCTTATGTGGTCGGCGCCCTGCTCACGGCGGTCGTCATGTATCGCACGCAGCGCCGTTGGGGTTTTGACATTACGGTCGACGACCTGACGAGCGTCGTGGTCGGCGTGGTCTTTGGCCTTATCATTGGCGCCCGCCTGTTCTACGTCATTTTCTACGGCGACGGCTACTACTGGACGCATCCGCTCGAGATCTTTGCCACCAACGAGGGCGGCATGAGTTTTCATGGTGGCCTGGTGGGCGGCATCATCGGCGGCGTGCTCGTGTGCCGCATGTACAAGCTCGATGCGTGGACTTTGGCAGACCTCGCGGTCATCGGTGCTCCGCTGGCCCTGTGCCTGGGGCGCTGCGCCAACTTTGTCAACGGCGAGCTGTGGGGCAAGCCGACCGATCTGCCCTGGGGCGTGATCTTTGGCGGCACCGCGGGCGATATGCCGCGCCATCCATCCCAACTCTACGAGGCATTTCTCGAGGGCATCGTGCTCTTCTGCATTCTGCAGGTGCTCAGCCGCAAAAAACCACTGCTGCCCCAGGGTACGTTTATGGGTGTGTTTGTGATGGGTTACGGCATCGTCCGCTTCCTCATTGAGTTTGTGCGCGTACCCGATGCCCAGCTGGGCTATCTGCTGGGCGGCGTCATCACCATGGGTCAGCTACTGAGCCTGCCACTCGTGATTGCGGGCCTGGCGCTCATCATCTTTGCCCTTCGTCGCGACCGTCCCCAGCGTATCTACCTCGACGTCTAGCCACCACATGCCACCGCAAAGGGGCAGGCACCTTGGTGGTGGTTTTGCCGGGCAACGATGACAGAACCGTAACGTTTCCCCAGATAAAACCTGCCAAAATAAACCTGTCCCTTTTTGGCAGGTTTCTAGAAAGGCTATTCGGACTGTGAAGGATTCCGACCTCTCCGCAACGGCTGCGCGTGACGCCGCCCGCATCGTTTGGTTTAAGCGCTATCCCGCCAAACAGACGCTCATCGCATTTTTGCTCGCCCTGCTGGCGACCACGGCGTTTTCCATCGATCCCGCCCCGGTGTCGAGCAATGCGGTCCTGGCGATCGATCCCAAGGCGACGGGCGCGCTCTACGTGTGCTACGAGGTGCTTCTCTCGTTTGCCGGCCATACCGACGCAGTGATGCTGCTCGCGCTTGCCTGTTTGCTCACACTGCCGTTTCGCTATGTGTTCTTTGGCCGCGGTGACGTTTGGCGCCCGTCGGTCGTGCTGCCATCGCTGTTCTTTGCCGTTTGCATGGTGTTCGGCCGTAGCTACGACCTCACCGATTCGGCTGAGATTGTGCTGGGCGACAAGGCACGCGTTATCTGCGCCTGGATTGGTGGCGCGGGCTGGATGCTTCTGGCGATTGTGGCCTTCTATCTGGCTTTTGAGTTTTTGGATTGGTTGGGCTCCCGCCGCATTCCGTTTTCGGAGGCGCATTTTGGCCGCGTGTGGCGTGTTGTCCACGCCGTGCTCTCGGTTCATCCCTTTGTCGGGCCGTTTCTTGTGCTCATGATTGTCTGGGCGCCCACGCTTATCGCCTCGCTGCCCGGCCTCTTTATGGGAGACACGGGCGCGCAGGTCCGCCAATGGTTCAACTACCCCAACGGCACGAGCGATTACCTACGCCTGCTTAACCCCAACGTGCTACTCAACGGACATCATCCGGTGGTGCACACGGCCATCATCGGCTCGTGTGTGCAGCTGGGGCTTTCGCTATTTAACAGTGCCAATGCGGGCCTTGCCATCTACACTTGTGCCCAATTCGTCATCACCGCCGCCTGCATGTCCTATTCCATATCGTCGCTGCGCAAGCTGGGCGTGAGCCTGCCGGTCCGCGGCGTCATCTTGCTGTTCTTTGCGTTTATGCCGATGTTCTCCAACTACACGGTGCTGCTGACCAAAGATGTACTTTTTGCCGATGCGTTTTTGGTACTGCTCGTTCAGACCGTCAAGCTCGTGGCATGTGGCCTACCCCGTCGCGATGCCAATGCCGAGCGTGCGGGCGAACAGAAGCCCGTGCTCTTTGCGCGCCATGACTGGCTGTTGCTCGTGCTGGGTGCCATGGGTTCCACGTTTTTGCGCAATGGCGGCCTGGTCTTTCCGTTGGCGGCCTGCGTGATTGCGGCGGCGTTTTGCGCCTGGGACGCGCATGTGGCCCGTCGTGTGGCCAAACAGTCTGGCGTCACGCCCTCGTACGCCACGCCGCGCTTCCGCTGGGTCGGCGTGCTCGCAGTGCTTGCGCTCTGCCTTGTCTCCAACATGTATTTCACCAAGGTATTTATGCCGGCGCACGATATCACGCCGGGCTCCAAGCGCGAGATCCTCTCGATTCCGTTTCAACAGACGGCACGCTTCGTCCAAAAGCACGACGGCCTTAATTCGGGCGTTAACCCCAAGGTCAAAGACGATGGCACGATTGAAGAAGCTACCTGCGACGGCTTGGTGACCGATGAGGAGCACGCTGTGATCGATCGGGTGCTTAAGTACGAGAACCTGGGCCGTCGCTACAACCCCGACAAGTCGGATGCCGTCAAAAACTGCTTCAATGAGTACGCCTCGCAGGAGGACATCAAGGCCTATTTTGAGGTGTGGGCCCAGATGTTCAAAAAGGACCCCGAGTGCTATATTTCGGCACTCGTCGATAACTACTACGGGTACTTCTATCCGAGTGCTCGTGATGCATGGGTCTACAGCACGGCACGCAGTGCCGAGATCATGGCTAAGCCCGATAACCTCAAGTACTTTGACTTCCATCCGGTCGATAGCAAGGTCGTGCGCTGGTGCGACCACCTGATTAACCTGTACCGCGTGGCGGTGCAGCGCATTCCGTTTATCTCGCTCACCATGAGCTCGGCCACCTACGTGTGGATCATGATCGTCGTGGTGGTCTACCTGTTGCGCCGCCATTCGTGGCGTGCGCTGGCCATCTGGATACCGCTGCTGGGTGTGCTCGCCGTGTGCCTGATCGGTCCATGTAACGGATCGACCTACATGCGCTACCTGTACCCAGTCATTGCATGCATGCCTTTTGCCATCGGTGCCACGATCACCCGCAGCGACCTTCTGTGGACCTAACCAAAGATTGGTGCATTGGGGTCAGGCTGCTTTGTGCCAAGGGGCTGCATCATCACGACGCCTTCATTTTGGGGTTTATCTTGCAGGCCGGTAGGTATATCATAACGACGTTTGTTTATATTGCCCGAGCATCTGCGTTGGGCTTTAGGTCGAAACCGATAGGAGACACGTATGTCCGGACACTCTAAGTGGGCCACAACCAAGCATCGTAAGGGCGCGCAGGACGCCAAGCGTTCCGCCCTCTTCTCCAAGCTCAGCCGCAACATCACCGTTGCTGCC
>DBFWDM010000024.1:0-7721 GCA_048484635.1 Collinsella sp. | reverse complement strand
CAGGAGTCGCCCAAAACATCCGAAAGGGCCCAGGTCGCATATAGCGGCAAATAGAGAACCGCTCCGTTGCGCTCAACGTTGCCTCTCGAGAAAACAATCCCGAGCCTTACGCCATATTCAGCCGTATCAAGCACATGACCGAGCGCAGCGTGCGCGTGGTAATAGGAGCCCGATTTAACCTCGATCGGAACAGCCGTCCCATCCGGTCCATCGACCACAAAGTCCACTTCGCCGCGCTTTTTTGTCTGATAGTAGTAAAGCTGGCGATTTTGGGCAGCTAGCTGCTGGGCCACCACGTTTTCGTAAATGCCGCCCAGATTGGGCTCTTTGCTATCAAGATACGCCGCTTGGGCGACTCCAACGGGGTAGCGCGCCATCAACATGCCCGTATCCGATTGATATAGCTTGAACTGCGATGGCCGTGCCGTCTTGAGCAGGGGCGATTTTGGCTCGGTTACGATATCGGCTTTGAGAGCAACGCCGGCATCGACAAGCCATACAAAATCTCGCTGATACTTCTCGTAGTGAGCCTTGGGGTCAATGGAATTGAGCACGAAGCGCTTGTTTTCGCCCTCGAGCATAATAGGGAGCTGATCGTAGATGCTCTGCACCTGCAGGGCTCGCCCGCTTGCATACTTGGAGATATCACGCCGGTACTGTTCGTTGAGCTCTGACTGCAGCTGACGAACAGAGGCAAGGTCGCCCTGCGTGTCAAGGAAACGCTGCACGACCTCCGGCATTCCGCCGACAACGGTATAGGTCCTGAAGTTTGCCATCATCGCGTCATGAATATAATCAGGAACGGGCCTCTCGCTGATACACGCGTCATGTATCGTTTGGCGAGCCCCCTCGCTCACCCCGATTGCCCAGCAAAACTCCTCAAAATCGAGCGGGAACATCCTAAGCTCGTGAACATACCCCACGGGATAGGACCTGACGCCCTTGAACTGGGTCCCAAGCATTGACCCCGAAAACGCCCAGCGGCACCTCCCGTCCTCAACAAGGAACTTTGCCATCGTCATGATGTCGGGGGCCTCTTGGACCTCATCGATAAACACGAGCGTTTTGCCTGGTGCAATCGACTTTCCCGAAAGAAGCGTCACCCTGCTGATGAAATCATCGGCATCCCGCGCCTCGAGAAGAGCATCTTTTGCCTGGCGATTTTCCATGAGGTTAAGCTCGATGTAGGTTGCATGGTTGGCTTTGCCAAATGCGCGAATCGAATAGCTTTTGCCGATCTGGCGAGAACCCGTGATGAATAAGGCCTTTTGCTCGGCAGACTTCAGCCAACGCTCCAGCTCTGCCGCTATTTTCCTGCGCAGCATAGGCTCTCCCCTCAGTGTCATCAAATGAAATGCAAAGTTTTATGCGCTTAATTATCGATGAAATGTAGGATTTTTAGAACCTAAAATCGGATGAAATGCAGAGATTTAGGATTATAAGCAAAAAGAAGGGGCAGCCCCGGCGAATGTGACAAAGGGACTGTCCCTTTGTCACATTGCGCTCGACTACTCGTCGACGATCTCGGCAAGCCAGACGTTCAGCGTATCGACCTCGGGGCAGCAGAACTTTGCCGTACCAGGCTCGTTGCCAGGCACGGTTCCGCCATAGCGCAGGATATCGATATAGGGAAAGCCCACATGGCAGGCCATGGCGCACATCTTGCCGCGGTCGCGGTCGAAGTCGAAGACGTCACCCGGCTTGTGCCCGTGATGGCAGCGGCATGTGCCCAGCTGGTCCACGCAGCTAATACGAATACGTGGGCGCCTGCCGCGCGGGGCACCGAGCGGCTTGTTCTCGCCCGCCGCCTCGGTGCTGCTCTCGTCGGCGTTACTCATGGTCAATCACATCCAGGCAGGCCTCGATGGGAAGGCCAGCGGACTTATCCTCCTGGTCGGCATTGCGCTCGATGAGCTCCGCTACCACACGCATGGCATCGCTCGTCGCGCGCTGCAGGCTCCAACCGGCCATAACGCGGCCGACAAGCACCGCCGAGAACGTGTCGCCCGTGCCCGGGAAGTAGACCGGAATCAGCTCGAAGGGAATCGTGAAGTACTCCCCCGCCACATGGTCGTAACCGATGACGACATTCGCACCGTCGACCACAGCGCTCGTAATGACCACCGACTTGGCGCCCAGGGCACGCACGGCATCCACAAGAACGCGGCCCTCATCGGGCGTGATTTGCTCGGCAATGGGCGTATCGGTGAGCAGGCACGCCTCGGTGTAGTTTGGTACCGCATAGTCGGCGCACTCGAGTAGGCTGCGCATGAGACCGATCGTGGACTCGGGCACGCCGGCGTAAAGCTTGCCGTTGTCGCCCATGATGGGGTCGACGAACACCTTGGTGCCCTTTTGCGCACGGCGGTGGCAAAAGTCCGAGATGATGCGCGTCTCTTCCTCGGTCACGATAAAGCCGGTCGAGATAGCGTCGAACTCAAACCCGAGCTCCTCCCAGATAGCGAGGCTCTGGCGCACGTACTCGGTGGTGTCGTGGATGTAGAACTTGGGATAGTTGAGCGTATCGGAAACGAGCGCCGTTGGCAGGTTGTGGATGCGGTAGCCCATGTGCGACAGCACCGGCAGCATGGCGGAAAGCGCGACCTTGCCGTAGCCGCACATATCGTTGATCAGCAGCAGCTGAGTGTTCTTCATGAGGGTCTCCCTTGGTTCGGGCACGGCGCAGCAGCGCCACAGTGCGACTAAGTGTAGCGCAGGGAGCACGGCAGGCGGGCGCTGGTGCCGTGGAGGTCGAATTGTTGCGGAAAGGTTACGGGAAGGAAGTTAGTCGTTGGGGACGTTCTTAAATGACTAGTCAAACAAGAACGTCCCCAACGACTACCGAAGCGGACCGTGGCGGAATCACAGGTTGAGGACGGACAGCGAAAACGCTCCTAGGCGAGCAAGGTGGCGTGAAAGAGGAGGGCATAGGCCTTGTGGCCATGCCCGACGATTGAACGCCAGATTGCCGCTTAGGAGCGTTTGCAGCGTCGGCCGGTTACGGCGTTTGGTAAAACGCCGTAACTATAAGGTCATGCCGCCGAAGTTGAAAGGCAGATTGCCGCTCTGGCGGGTTTGCAGCGTCGAGCCGTTACGCGGTTTGGTAAAACCGCGTAACCACTAGTTTGGTCCTTGACATTCATTTCTCATGCTCCTAGATTGGTTAGGCACAAAACAATTCCACTACCTAACTAAAGAAAGGAGCAACACTAATTCATGTGCGATGAACCTCTTAACCTTTGTTCGCACGAGCCCGGCGGCGACCCGTCACAGCCGGCGGGTGCACCCGAAGCGGTTAGCTCAGAAGACAAGCTTGCCAAGCGCATCCTCAATGGCCTGGGCTTTTGCGGCCATTACATGCATTTTCATGGCGGAGGCGTGTCCGGCAAGGCGCCCATCATCTGCCTGCTGGCCAAGCAACCCGGCGGCGAGATGTCGCAGCAGGAGCTCGGCATGCACTTCGACCTCAAGCCGGGATCGCTTTCCGAGATCCTGTCCAAGCTCGAGCTCAACGGCCTCATCGAGCGCAGCCGTAACCCCAAGGATCGACGGCAGCTCACCATTCGCCTGACCGAAACCGGCCGGGAAAACGCCCGCATCGACCAGGCAGCCCGCATTCGCTTTAGAGAGCAGGCCTTTAGCGCGCTCACCCACGACGAGCGCGAGCAGCTCGCCGAAATGCTCGAGAAAATCCGTGTAACCCTGGAGGAACTGGATGATTAAAACCCTCATGGGCAGCATCCGCGACTATATGAAAGTCACCGTTGCCACGCCGTTGCTCGTGCTTGGCGAGGTGCTCTGCGAGACGCTGATTCCATTTATCACCGCCAACCTGATCGACGCCATCAAAGACGGCGCCACCGTAGCCGAGATGCTTCCCACCGCAGGCTTTTTGGTACTCATCGCGCTGACGTCGCTTGCTTTTGGCGCCGCGGCCGGCGTCACCTGCAGCCATGCGAGCTGCGGCTTCGCCAAGAACCTGCGTCACGACCTGTTCTACAAGATCCAGACGTTCAGCTTTGCCAACATCGATGAGTTCTCGAGCTCCTCGCTCGTCACGCGCCTGACCACCGATATCAACAACGTGCAGCAGGCCTTTATGATGATCATCCGTATCGCCGTGCGCGCGCCGCTGGTATTGATCTTCGCCTTTACCATGGCATTTATCATGGGCGGCAGCGTTGCCATGGTCTACCTGGTCATCATTCCGCTGCTGGGCTTTGGGCTGTTCTTTATCATCTTTAAGGCGCGCCCCATCTTCTCGCGCGTGTTCCACAAGTACGATGCCCTTAACGAGTCCGTCGAGGAAAACGTCACCGGCATGCGCGTGGTTAAGAGCTACGTACGCGAAGACTTTGAGAAGGAGAAGTTCGCGGCCGCCGCGCGCGATGTCCAGATGGACTTCACCCGCGCCGAGAAGCTGCTCGCCTTTAACAACCCCATGATGAACATCTGCGTCAACAGCGTGTTTGTCGTCATCATCTACCTGGGCTCCAAGCTCATCATCACGAGCCAGGGCACGCTGTTCGACGTGGGCCAGCTCTCCTCGACCTTTACCTATGGTTTCCAGATTCTCATGAGCCTGATGCAGCTGTCGATGATCTTTGTCATGGTGACCATGGCCGACGAATCGGCGCACCGCATCACCGAGGTGCTGGCCGCCGAGCCCACGATCGCCGATCCCGCCGAGCCCGTGCTCGAGGTTGCCGACGGTTCCATCGACTTTGACCACGTGAGTTTTAAGTATTCCAAGCATGCGAAGCGCCAGGCGCTCGACGATATCGACCTGCACATTACGAGCGGCGAGACCATCGGCATCATCGGCGGCACCGGCTCGGCCAAGTCCACGCTCGTTAACCTCATCGCCCGCCTGTACGACACCACCGAAGGCGCTGTGCGCGTGGGCGGCGTGGACGTGCGCGACTACGACCTGGACGCGCTGCGTCACCAGGTCGCCATGGTGCTACAGAAAAACGTGCTGTTTAGCGGCACCATCGCCGAGAACCTGCGTTGGGGCGACCCGAACGCCACCGACGAGGAAGTCCGCGAGGCGGCGCATCTGGCCTGCGCCGACGAGTTTGTCGACGGTTTTCCCAAGGGCTACGACACCTGGATCGAACAGGGCGGCTCTAATGTTTCGGGCGGTCAGAAGCAGCGCCTGTGCATTGCACGCGCCCTGCTGCGTCGCCCCAAGATCTTGATCCTGGACGACTCCACCAGCGCCGTCGACACCAAGACCGACGCAAAAATTCGCGCAGGGCTGGCAAGCTATCTGCCCAACACGACCAAGCTCATCATCGCCCAGCGCATCAGCTCCGTACAGGACGCAGACCGCATCATCGTCATGGAGGGCGGCCGAATCGCGCAGATCGGCAACCATGACGAGCTGCTTAAGACGAGCGAGATCTACCGCGAGACCTTTACCTCGCAAAACAAGATGAGCGCCGAGGGCGAAGGGGCCGTCGAGGCCGACACCGAGGCATCCGCAACGCAAGCTCAGACTCAGGAAGGAGGCGAGGCACATGAGTAAGGCAACGACCGCCGAGCGCGCGCTCAACCGCAAGGGCGGCACCATGTCGCGCCTCATCAAGACGCTCTTTGGCTTCTATCCCGTGCTTTTGCCCCTCGTCGTCGCCGGCGTGGTGCTCTGCGCCATCATCAACTCCATCGGCGCGACCTTCCTGCAGAGCGCCCTGCAAATTATTGGCGAATCGTGGCAGTCGGGCGATTGGGAAGCCGCGCAGCCCAAGATCGCACAGCTCGTGACCACCCTCGCCTGCATCTACGGCGTCGGCGTCCTGTCCTCGCTCTTCTGGAACCGCGCCATGGCTATCGTCACGCAGGGCTCGCTGGAGAAGCTGCGCGAGATGATGTTCAACCGCATGCAGGACCTGCCGATCCGCTACTTCGACACGCACCAGCGCGGCGATATCATGAGCCACTACACCAACGACATCGACACGCTGCGTCAGATGATCAGCCAGTCGCTGCCCAACCTGCTCATGACGATCATCATCATCGTCACGGTGTTCTTTATCATGCTGTACTACAGCGTTTGGATGTGCCTGGTCATTGTGGCAGGCGTCGCCTTTATGACCTTTATGACCAAGCTGCTCGGCTCCAACTCCGCGCGCTTCTTTATTGCGCAGCAGGCCGAGCTCGGCGTGGTCGAGGGCCACATCGAGGAAGTCATGAACGGCCAGAAGGTCGTCAAGGCATTCTGCCATGAGTCTGCCGCCGAAGCCGATTTTGACGAGCGCAACGAAAAGCTCTTCGAGGTCTCGCAGAAGGCCAACATGTACGCCAACATCCTCATGCCCATCCTTATGAACCTGGGAAACCTGCTCTACGTGCTGGTCGCACTGGCAGGCGGCATTTTCCTGGCGCTGGGCGTGCCCAACCTGAGCATCTCGGGCATGGCACTGTCCATCGCCGTCGTGGTGCCGTTCCTCAACATGACCAAGCAGTTCTGCGGACAGATCGGCCAGATCTCGCAGCAGATCAACGCCGTGGTCATGGGCCTCGCCGGCGCCGACCGTATCTTTGAGCTCATCGACGAGGAGCCCGAAGCCGACGAAGGCTATGTGACGCTCGTCAACGCTCAGGTGAACCCCGACACCTGGCAGCTCGAGGAGGCCGACCACCACACCGGCATGTGGGCGTGGAAACATCCGCACCGCGCAACCGGCGAGATCGAGTACGTGCCGCTGCGCGGCGACCTGGTCATGGACAACGTCGACTTTGGCTACACGCCCGACCACGAGGTGCTGCACGGCGTGTCCGTGTTTGCCAAGCCGGGCCAGAAGGTCGCGTTTGTCGGCGCCACCGGTGCCGGTAAGACGACCATCACCAACCTCATCAACCGCTTCTACGACATCGCCGACGGCAAGATCCGCTACGACGGCATCAACGTCAACAAGATCCGCAAGGCCGACCTGCGCCGCTCGCTGGGCGTCGTGCTACAGGACGTGAACCTGTTCACCGGCACTGTGATGGATAACATCCGCTACGGCAACCTGGACGCTACCGACGAGGAGTGCATCGCGGCGGCCAAGCTCGCGGGCGCGGACGACTTTATCACCCGCCTGCCCGACGGCTACGACACCATGCTCACCGGCAACGGCGCGCAGCTGTCGCAGGGCCAGCGCCAGCTGATCTCGATTGCACGCGCCGCCGTCGCCGATCCGCCGGCAATGATTCTGGACGAGGCCACGTCGAGCATCGACACCCGCACCGAGGCCATCGTGCAGGCGGGCATGGATAAGCTCATGGAAGGCCGCACGACGTTTGTCATCGCGCACCGCCTGTCCACCGTGCGCAACTCCGACGCGATCATCTGTCTGGACCACGGCCGCATTATCGAGCGCGGCAACCACGATGAGCTGATCGCCAAGCGCGGGTATTACTACCAGCTCTACACCGGAGCGTTTGAGCTAGAGTAGTTCGGCCCGCCGAGATGGCCGATTTGCCGCTCATTCGTCGGGCATGACCCTAAGGTCAATGCCCTCCTCTTTCGGGGCAAATCGACTCATCTCAACGACCCAAACACAATGCACCGCAACGCATAAGCCCCCGCAGTTCTGAACTGCATCCCAATTCTTGGACGGCTTAAATAAGAACTACGCCGCAAGGGACTGTCTCCGGAACTCCTCCGGGGTCAGTCCCTTCAGTTTAACCTGGCGCCTCCTCGTGTTCCAATGGACCACGAAGTCGTCGAGGTC
>DBFWDM010000023.1:0-3610 GCA_048484635.1 Collinsella sp. | reverse complement strand
CGGCGAGGCGAGTACATGAGCACGAGGTTCGCGCACATCTGCCCCAGATAATCCCCCTCGAGCGCCCACACCTCAGCGTTGTCCGCGAGCTCGGCCGCGGGCTTTCCCCAGCGCGCGGCGATGGCGGGGCCGGAGGCGAGGCCCTCGAGACAGCTCGCGTGGCTCGGGCAGACGCAGCGTCCCTCCTCGGTGGGACGGGTCCTTACCAGCATGTGGCCGGCCTCGGGGTGCAGCATGCCGTGAAGGAGCCTGCCCGCGCACATGACGCCCGCGCCCACGCCGGTGCCGATGGTCACGTAGACGGCGTCCTCGAGCCCCTTGCAGCAGCCGAAGACCACTTCGCCGAGGCAGGCAACGTTCACGTCCGTGTCGTAGGTCACCGGAATCCCGAGGGCGTCGGCGAACGCGGCGCGAAGACCATAGCCTCGCCACGCGAGCTTGGGCGTCTGGAGGATGGAACCGTAGCGCTCATCGTTGGGGTCGACGCAGGTCGGGCCGAAGGCGCCGATGCCCAACGCGTTCACATCGCGGGCGGTGAACCACTCGACCATTTGTGGGACGGTCTCGGCGGGCGTAAGCGTCGGGGTCTCCATACGGTCGAGAACCTCGCCGTCGCCGGACACCACGGCACAGACCATCTTGGTCCCGCCGGCCTCGAGGGCGCCGAGCCTCATTTGCTTTTCGCTCATGTGGTCCTCCTTACAAAGGGACGCCCGCAGTCATGGTCAACCGAGGGCGCCCATAACGTTGGCTTGTTTCGAGGCGACCCTACCTGGGCACGCGGTCCTGCCTTGCGGCAAACGGGGCGAGCACGGCGTGCGGCTCGCTTTGGTACCAGTAGGCGACGGTGGAGATGTCGTCCTCGCGCTCGTAGAGCTTGATGTCGTCGTTGCCGAGGTCCTGGAACGTCACGCGCAGGTCCTCCTTGAACGAGATCGGGTCGGGAAGGTGCCACCTGTAGAGGCCGTGCCTGGGCAGCGCGTCGTCGTTGGTCGCGAGCATCGGGTTCGGGTTCGGCTTGCCCGCGCTGAAGCGGTCGCGCGTGGCGTCGCGCGTCGAGCGGTACGGGTAGCCGGCGAACAGCGTGTTGAAGCACTGCGCCTCGGGCAGCGCGTGGGGCGGCCTGTCGAGGAAGGCCCAGGCACCGCCGAAGTAGTCCTCGGCTCCCGTCGAGGTGACCGTGGGGAACTCCTCGTCGCCGTCGAGGAAGAACTTCATCTCGCCCTCGCCCCACCAATAGCGCTCCAGGGCGCACAGGGCCATGTAGGTGCCGACGTAGTAGCCCTTACCGCGCACGCCGTCGAGCACGGTGTAGTCGACGCCCCTGCGGGTGCTGCGCTCGCGGTTAAAACGGGCGTGGAAGTACATGGCGTCGTCCGGCACGTCGGTGAGCGCGTAGTTGAACGTGTAGAAGATGTACTTAATGAACCCGGGGTGCTCGCTCGTAAGCGTGACCTTGGCGTGCTTCCTGAAAGGCATCTCGAAGTAGCAGTTCATGCCGCCCGTCGGGTTCACGCAGATGGGCATCGAGTTGACGATGGCGCGCTCACCGAAGCCGTTGCAGAAGAAGTCGCCGACAGGGCACTCGACCGAGGGGGTCTCCTCGTCGTCCCAGTAGAAGCGCAGCACGAGGTCGCGCATGACGAAGCTGCCGGCGGCGGTCTTGTCGGGGACGGTCATCCAGATGTGGCGGATGATGCCGGGGCCCTCGATGTCCGCGAGCGTGATGGTCTCGCCGGACTCAAGGGGCACGCAGCACGAGCCCTTGCGGCCGACGCCGAGGTGGCTGGCCGACATGGCGGCGCGGCCCTTCTCGCCCGTGATGTTCTCGGGGGTGATGGCGCGGCTTTCCTCACCGCCGTGCATCCACACGTCCTTAAGGAACTCTCTCATCGTCGACCTCCTCTATTCGTCGTCTTCGCACTCGGCGGAACTGGCACCGTTCACGTAGACGATCTGCTGGCGCGCCTCGTCGACGAGGGCGTCGAAGTCGAGTTTCTCGTCGGGGCGCGCGAGCGCGACCGTCATGGCGAGCGGGAGGTTGACACCCGCGATCACGTGGATCCGGTCGGAGGCGAAGCGGGAGAAGCGCTGGTTCACGCTGCCGCCGAGCGCGTCGGTGAGGACGACGACCTCGTCAGTGCCCGAAAGCGCCGCCTCGACCGCCGCGTCGAGCCCCTCGCCGTTGTCGTTCACGTAGGCGCACACGGCGTTGATGACGTCGCTCTTACCCGTAAGGAACTCGAGGGTGTCCTTGAAGCCCTGGGCGAGAAGGGAATGGCTCGCCACAACTATCTTTCTCATTGATTCACCAATCTCTTGGGTCGAAGCTAGGCGAGGATGCCGGCGGCGGAGGCGACCATCGCGAGGACGATCACCACGAGGATGAGGGCCGTCATGCTCGCGTTCTTCTTGGTAAGAAGGTAATACGCGCTTCCCGTGATGGCGGCGGGGATCATGGCAGGCAGGATCTTGTCGAGCAGCGGCTGAATCTCCATTGAGACGTCGCCGAAGCTGAAGCTAATCGGGCAGGTGACGCCGATGACCGAGGCGATGAGGCAGCCGACCACGGTGAGGCCGAGCACGGAGGCGGCGGCAGTGAGGTTGGGAAGCTTCTCGCTGAAGTCGGTGACGAGCTTCACGCCCTGCTTGTAGCCGAACTCGAGGGCGTGCATGCGGACCCAGAAGATGGCCAGGATGAGCGCGAACCAGATGCCGGCTCCCACGGGGTTGCCCTCGATGGCCATGTAGGCGGCGATGGAGCCCATGATGGTCGGGATCATGGTCATGAGCAGGGAGTCGCCGACGCCGGCGAGCGGTCCCATGGTGCCGATCTTCAGGTCTTGGACGGCGTCCGCCGCCGCTAGGCCGTCGCGCTCCTCCATGGCCACGCAGGCGCCGAGGATGATGGCGGCGAGCCAAGGCTGGGTGTTGTAGTAGCGGAAGTGGTTGTTGAGCGCTTGCTTATAGTCCTCGTCGTTCGTGTAGATCTTCCTCAGGACCGGCGAGAGGGCGTAGGCGACTGAGGCGCCCTGCTGGGTCTGGTAGTTGAAGGTGCACACGCTCATGAGCCAGCGCCAGTTCGCGTTGCGCAGGTCCTTCTTGGTGACCTTGTAGCCGGAGGGCTTGCCCTCGGCGACGGCGGTGATGTTCTCGTTTTCCATGGTTACTCATCCTCTCCGATGAAGGCGTCTGCGGAAGCGTGGGCGGCGAGCTCGGTGTCCCTCTCGGCGCGCTGGTAGAACGCGATCGCGAGGGCAAAGCCGACGATGGCGGCGCCGATGATGGGCACGTTCAGGAAGGCCGAGAGGAAGAAGCCGGCGAGCAGGTACTGGAAGTACTTAGCGGTGGGCATGTAGCGAAGCAGCATGGCGATGCCGACGGCCGGGAGCATCTTGCCGGCGAGGGTGAGGCCGGAGAGGAACCACTGGGGCATGACCTCGAGGAGCCAGTTGACGGCGGGCTGGCCGAGCGTCACGGAAACAAAGACGGGCAGGGCGGCGCACAGACCGAAGAGCGCGGGGCAGACCCACAGAATGGCGTTCATCTGCTTGAACTTGCCCTCGTTGCAGAGCTTCTGGGACTTCTCGACGACGAAGCCGTTGAGGAT
>DBFWDM010000022.1:0-2564 GCA_048484635.1 Collinsella sp. | reverse complement strand
ATCTTATGGGTGCGCTTCTCCATTACAAAGGCAAGAATCGCAAACAGTAGGATGCCGCCGGCGAAAAGGATGGCAAAACCGGTGCGGGTGCCAAACAAAAAGGAAAAAACTGCGTCCATTGGGTGCCTTCTTGCGTAGTTGGGTTGGGTCGTAAACGCTCATAAGTATATACTTGCCCATACATGTACAAGGTTGCAACCTAAATGGAATGTATATCGCCGGAGGATCTAATGCTTGATATCAAGTTTGTTCGCGAGAACCCCGATGCCATCGATACCGCCATGGCAAATCGCCAGACGTCTTGGGATCGCGAGAAGTTCTTTGAACTCGACGACGAGCGCCGTGCCGTCATCACCGAGGTCGAGGAGCTCCAGGCCACGCGTAACGCCGAGTCCAAGAAGATTGGCGCCCTGATGAAGGAGGGCAAGAAGGACGAGGCCGAGGCCGCCAAGGAGGCCGTGCGCGCCGTCAACGAGAAGATTGACGGTCTGGCCGAGCGCCGCACCGCTCTCGAGCAGGAGCAGTACGACTTCATGTCTCACCTGCCCAACATTCCGTGCGAGGCCACCCCGTACGGTAAGGACGAGGACGAGAACATCGAGCGTCGCCGCTGGGGCACCCCGCGCGAGTTCGACTTCGACTTTAAGCCGCACTGGGATCTGGGCACCGATCTGGACATCCTCGACTTCGAGCGTGGCAACAAGCTCTCCGGCAGCCGCTTCACCGTTCTCGGTGGCGCCGGCGCCCGCCTGGAGCGCGCCCTTATCAACTTCTTCCTCGATACGCACACCAGCCGTGGTTTTAAGGAGTGGTGGCCGCCCATCGTCGTCAAGCGTCAGACCATGTTCGGCACGGGTCAGCTGCCCAAGTTCGAGGACGACGCCTATCACGTCTCGGGCGACAACTTCCTGATCCCCACCGCCGAGGTCGTGCTTACCAACCTGCACGCCGGCGAGGTCCTCGATGCCGACACTCTGCCGCGCCGCTACACCGCCTTCACCCCCTGCTTCCGCGAGGAGGCCGGTTCCGCCGGTCGCGACACCCGCGGCATCATCCGTCAGCACGAGTTCGACAAGGTCGAGATGGTCAAGTTCGCTAAGCCGGAGGAGTCTGACGAGGAGCTCGAGAGTATGACCGCCGAGGCCGAGTACCTGCTGCAGCAGCTGGGCCTTCCGTATCGCGTGATTAGCCTGTGCACCGGTGACTTGGGCTTCTCTGCCCGTCAGACCTACGACGTCGAGGTCTGGCTGCCGAGCTACAACGCCTACAAGGAGATCAGCTCCTGCTCCAACTGCGGTGACTTCCAGGCTCGCCGCGCCAACATCAAGTATCGCGACCCCGAGAACTTCAAGGGTTCGCGCTACCTGCACACTCTCAACGGTTCCGGCCTGCCGGCTGGCCGCACCATGGCCGCCATTCTGGAGAACTACCAGAACTCCGACGGCACCATCACGATCCCCGAGGTCCTGCGTCCTTACATGGGTGGTCTCGAGAAGATCGAGCCGGTCGCGTAAGTTGGCTGCATAGGGGATATGCAAGGGCGCTCCTTCGGGGGCGCCCTATTTCGTGCGCAGGTCCATACCATGCCGTGCGGACAGCTCAATAGAAAACACACGAACAACTGTTCTGTATACAGCCATCTACCTGCTATGCTTTTGCTAAATAAGAGCGAGAGAAAGGGGACGCGATGGAGCTGTTTGATGATCGGGTGGTTTTGTTTGAGAGCGACGAGGGCGGGGAGTACCTGCTTGTAACGTGTGAGCCGTCTGGCATGGGCGGCCTGGTGGTTCGGCAGACGAGTGAGGGTCCGTTGACACAATGGTGCTTTGAGGAGTCGCCGCATGTGGTCGAGACCTTTGTGATGCACGAGGGACTTGTGGCGCTGGAGCACTTCTATGGAGTTGGGACTTCCAACCAGGTCGCGCGCATGCTGAGCATCTCGTTTGCCGATTATGATTGTGCCCAGCGGGTGAGATCGCTCCTGAGGGAACTTGATGCCAAGTTCGACGTGATCGAAAAGCCAATCGATCGTACGGGGAACAGCGGTATATGCGGAGCAGCATGACAAAACTGCGTTCCACAAAAAAGTTTGAGATTGTGCTTGACTCCAATAAGCTAAAGTGGTTTTATATGTCTTGCGCTGCGGCGTTACCTCAGCTGGATAGAGGGTCTGACTACGAATCAGAACGTCATAGGTTCGAATCCTATACGCCGCACCAATCGAAATTGAAAGCCTCCGGCAACGGGGGCTTTTCTTTTATGCCGCCACCGCATGGATTCGAACCTCGGTCGAGGCGCGGGCGTAAAGAAAACGCGGAGCGTTTTTAGCCCGCGGGCGAGCACGCCGGCAGGCGGGCGAAGCCGGTGCGGATCCGCGCAGCGGATGCGCGGAATCCTATACGCCGCACCAATTGAACTTGAAGCTGAACTGCATCCCAATTCTTGGACGGCTTAAATAAGAACTACGCCGCAAGGGACTGTCTCCGGAACTCCTCCGGGGTCAGTCCCTTCAGTTTAACCTGGCGCCTCCTCGTGTTCCAATGGACCACGAAGTCGTCGAGGTC
>DBFWDM010000021.1:0-1617 GCA_048484635.1 Collinsella sp. | reverse complement strand
GACATCTGCATCTCGGCGTTGTGGATACGCATACCGCCGCCGCCGGCCTCAAAGCCGTCCATGACAAAGTCGTAGGTGCAGGAACCGGCCGCCAGCGGGTCGGCCTCGATCTTGGCGATGTCGGTCTCGGTCGGCAGCGTGAAGGGCTGATGCTCGGCAGCGTAGGCCTTGCGGTCCTCATCCCAGTGGAACAGCGGGAAGTTGACGACCCACAGGAAGTCGTGGCCCTCGCGCTTGATCTCGAGTGCGTTGGCCATGTGGGAACGCATGCCGCCCAGGATCTCGTCAGAGAGCAGGCGCGGGCCGGCGGCGAACATCACAAGGTCGCCGGGCTCGACGTCCATGCGCTCACGCAGAGCAGCCATCTCCTCGTCCGAGAAGAACTTGACGATGGGGCTGTTGATGGAGCCATCCTCGCGGAAAGCGATCCAGGCCAGACCCTTGGCGCCAAACGTGGAGGCCACGCCGGCGAGCTTATCGATCTTGGCACGTGCCCAGGCACCGGCACCCTTGGCGTTGAGGGCCTTGACGACGGAGCCCTCCTCGTTTGCGGCGGTCGCAAAGACCTTGAACTTGGAGTTGGCAAAGATGTCGGTCAGGTCGATCAGGTGCATGCCATAGCGAGTATCGGGCTTGTCGGAGCCATAGGTGTCCATGGCCTCCCAGTAGTTCATGCGACGCAGCGGCGTGGGCATCTCGACGCCCATGCGGCCGAAGGCGTCGGCCAGGACCTCTTCGAGCGCACTCATGACGTCGTTCTGGTCCACGAAGGACATCTCGATATCGACCTGGGTGAACTCGGGCTGACGGTCGGCACGCAGGTCCTCGTCGCGGAAGCACTTGGCGACCTGGTAGTAGCGCTCAACGCCACCGACCATGAGCAGCTGCTTCAGGAGCTGCGGGGACTGCGGCAGGGCGTAGAAGTTACCCGGCTGAATACGGCTGGGAACGATGAAGTCGCGGGCGCCCTCGGGCGTGGACTTAAACAGGGAGGGCGTCTCGACCTCCATGAACTCACGGTTGTGCAGCGCCTCGCGAATGGCAAAGGTAAAGTCGGAGCGCAGCTTGAGGTTGGCCATCATCTCGGGACGGCGGAGGTCCAGATAGCGATAGCGCAGGCGGGTATCCTCGCTGGTCTCGATGCCGTCCTCGATCTGGAACGGCGGGGTGACGGACGTGTTGAGCACCTCGGCGTGGTCGGTCAAGACCTCGATCTCGCCGGTCGCAAGCTTAGTGTTGGTGGTCTCCTCGCCACGGGCGCGCACGACGCCGTGAATCTTGATGGGCCACTCGGGACGCATAGTCTCGGCGATCTTAAAGGCATCGCCGTCGGAGTGCTCGGGGTCGAAGGTGAGCTGCGTGATGCCCTCGCGGTCGCGAAGGTCGCAGAAGATAAGGCCGCCGTGATCGCGACGACGGCTCACCCAACCGGTGAGGGTGACCTCTTCGCCCACGTTCTCGAAGCGAAGCTCGCCGCAGGTACGGGTGTGCATGGAATGCTCATCGATGGGACGGGTCTGGCTCATACCAGTGATCCTCCTTTATGGATCTGTGCCGCCCCGTGTCGTTCCGGGCGGCGTCGTACAGATTTGCCCAGCCTGCGTAAACCGCGCAGCC
>DBFWDM010000020.1:0-2507 GCA_048484635.1 Collinsella sp. | reverse complement strand
GACCTCGACGACTTCGTGGTCCATTGGAACACGAGGAGGCGCCAGGTTAAACTGAAGGGACTGACCCCGGAGGAGTTCCGGAGACAGTCCCTTGCGGCGTAGTTCTTATTTAAGCCGTCCAAGAATTGGGATGCAGTTCAGTGCGCAGCGGGGGTTCTTTCATGTCCGAGGACGTCCGCGAAGGTTAGCCCTCAGATCCTGCGGTGGGAGACCTAGGCCTCGTTGTACACCGTCTTGAGCTTCAGCAGGTGAGCGTAGCGGTCCATAGCGGCCTGCTCGTTCTCCTTGAAGAGCTCCTCGGCGCGCTCGGGGAAGGAACGCGTCAGTGAAGCGTAACGGGCCTCGTTCATCAGGAACTCCTGATAACCGCCCGCGGGCTCCTTGGAATCGAGCGAGAACTTCTTGCCGGCAGCAGCCTCGGGGTTGAAGCGGAAAAGGTTCCAGTAACCGCACTCGACAGCCTTCTTCATCTCGGCCTGGCAGTTCTGCATGCCGCCCTTCTTGATGGAGTGCATCTCGCAGGGGCTGTAGCCGATGATGAGGGACGGACCGTCGTAGGCCTCGGCCTCGTGGATGGCCTTGAGGGTCTGAGCCGGGTTGGCGCCCATGGCGACCTGCGCCACGTAGACGTAGCCGTAGCTCATGGCGATCTCGGCCAGGGACTTCTTCTTGGTCACCTTACCGGCAGCGGCGAACTGAGCGACCTGACCCAGGTTCGAGGCCTTGGAGGCCTGACCGCCGGTGTTGGAGTAGACCTCGGTGTCGAAGACGAAGACGTTGACGTTGTGGCCGGAAGCCAGGACGTGGTCCAGGCCACCGAAGCCGATATCGTAGGCCCAACCGTCGCCGCCGAAGATCCAGAAGGACTTCTTGGTGAGGTAAGCCTTGTCGGCGAGGATCGCCTTGGAAGCGTCGCAGCCGCACTTCTCGAGCTCGGCAACGTAGGCAGCGGCAGCGGTCTTGGAAGCCTCGGCGTCGTTGACGGAGTCGATCCAAGCCTGACCGGCGGCCTTGAGCTCGTCGGACGGACCGTCAGCGGCGATGATCTCCTGCGTAGCAGCGATCAGCTTCTTCTGAACGGCCTCGTAGCCAACGGCCATGCCCAGACCGTGCTCGGCATTGTCCTCGAACAGGGAGTTGTTCCACGCCGGGCCGTGACCGTCCTTGTCCTTGCAGTAAGGAGCGGTGGCAGCGGGGTTGCCCCAAATGGAGGAGCAGCCGGTGGCGTTGGAGATGAACATGCGGTCGCCGGCGACCTGGGTCACCAGACGTGCATAGGCGGTCTCGGCGCAGCCGGCGCAGGAGCCGGAGAACTCCAGGTAGGGCTGCTTAAACTGGCTGCCCTTGACGTTGGCCGCGATGAGCTCCTTCTTCTCGGAGACGTTCTCGACCATGTAGTCCCAAACGGGCTGCTGGTCCATCTCCTGCTCGGTGGGAACCATCTCGAGGGCGCCCTTGGGGCAAACCTTGACGCAGTTGGTGCAACCCATGCAGTCGAGCGGGGACACAGCCATGGTGAACTTCATGCCCTTGGCCTTGGGGCCCATGGCGTCGAGCGTGCGGGTAGCCTCGGGCGCGGCGGCAGCCTCGTCCTCGGTCATCGCGAACGGACGGATGGTGGCATGCGGACACACATAGGCGCACTGGTTGCACTGGATGCACTTGGTCTCGTCCCAGTGGGGAACGACCACGGCGACGCCGCGCTTCTCGTATGCGGAGGCGCCCAGCTCAAACTGGCCGTCGGCGCAATCGACGAAGGCGGAAACAGGCAGGCTGTCGCCGTCCATGCGATCGATGGGCTCGAGCAGGTTCTTGACCTGCTGGGCGATAGCGGACTTGGTCTCCTCGGAGAGCTCGACGGGAGCGGCATCCTCGGCGGTAGCCCAGTCGGCCGGAACCTCGAACTTACGGAAGGCGGTAGCGCCGGCATCGATGGCCTTGTGGTTGGCGTCGACGATGGCCTGGCCCTTCTTCATGTAGGACTTGGTAGCCGCGTCCTTCATGTACTGCAGGGCGTCCTCGGCGGGCAGGACCTTGGCCAGCGCGAAGAAGGCGGACTGGAGCACCGTGTTGGTGCGCTTGCCCATGCCGACCTTAGCGGCCAGGTCGATAGCGTCGATCAGGTAGACGTTGACGTTGTTGTTCGCGATGTAGCGCTTGGCCACGGCGGGCATGTGCTCGGCGAACTCCTCGTCGCTCCACTGGCAGTTGACCAGGAAGGTGCCGCCCGGCTTGACGTCGCGGACCATCTTGAAGCCCTTAACGATGTAGCTGGGGTTATGGCAGGCGACAAAGTCGGCCTTGGTCACGTAGTACGGCGAACGGATCGGGGAATCACCAAAGCGCAGGTGCGAGACGGTGACGCCGCCGGTCTTCTTGGAGTCGTACTGGAAGTAGGCCTGAACGTACTTGTCGGTGTGGTCGCCGATGATCTTGATCGAGTTCTTGTTGGCGCCGACGGTACCGTCGCCACCCAGACCCCAGAACTTGCACTCGATGGTGCCGGG
>DBFWDM010000019.1:0-4302 GCA_048484635.1 Collinsella sp. | reverse complement strand
CGGAGCCTACGGCATCCAGGGCACAGGCGGCCGCATGCTCGTGCACGATATTTCGGGTGACTTCTATAACGTGGTGGGCTTGCCCATCGCTCGCGTAGCACGCGCGATTCAAAAACTCTCGTAATTGCATCTGGCGCTGGGCATCCCCCAGCGCCTACAATTTTGCCGTACCGTACGGATCCCGACCGGGCATAAGGCCCGGCGGAAAACCGATAGGAGAAAATATGGACACACTGCTCGAAGCCATCGATGTTTGCAATGTCGATGGCTTTTGCTTTGGCAACTATACGGACGAGGAGGCTGGCACCGGCTGCACCGTAATCGTGGCGCCCGAGGGTGCCACCGGCGGCGTTGACGTACGCGGTGGCGCTCCCGCTTCGCGCGAGACAGACCTGCTGCGTCCCGAAAACACCGTAGATAAGGTCCACGCCGTCTGCCTTTCGGGCGGATCGGCCTTTGGCCTCGAAGCCGCAAGCGGCGTGGCCCGCGAACTCGAGAGTCGCGACATCGGCCTACCCGTCGGTCCCACGCAGGTGCCCATCGTATGCTCCAGCTGCATCTTCGACCTCGCCTTTGGCGACCCCACCGTACGCCCCGATATTGAGGCCGGTATCGCCGCCGTGCGCGAGGCGCTCGACCACACCCCTGCCACGCTCGAGCAGGGCAACGTGGGCGCCGGCACCGGTGCCACCGTAGGCAAGCTCATGGGGCCTACCACCTGCATGAAGGCCGGCCTCGGAGCTGCCGCCGTGGCACTCGGCCCCATCAAGGTGGGCGCTGTGGTCTCGGTCAACGCCTGCGGCAACGTCGTCGACCCGACCACTGGCGAGTGGGTGGCCGGTATGCGCGCCGCAGCCGATAGCGACCAGATTGTCGACATGGAACTCGCAGCCTTTGCCGCCGCCGGATCCATGCAGATGCCGCTCGACCGCACCAACACCACCATCAGCTGCATCGTCACCAACGTGGAACTCACTAAGGCACAAGCCACCAAGGTCTCCCAGATGGCCGCAGACGCCTACGCACACGCCATCCGCCCCACACACACCACCAACGACGGCGACACCATCTACACCCTCGCCAGCGGCAAACTGGGCGCCCAGGCAAGCGCCGCCGTTCCCCTAGACCTGCTGGGCATGCTCGCAGTAAGGGCCCTGGAAACTGCCATCGTAAACGGAGCCAAAACCGCCAAAACCTCCCACGGCATCCCCGGCGCCGCGAAGTAGCCTAACCTGACCGGTTGCCCGGTGGGACTTGGTTATGTTTGCTGCTCTACAGTCCTTGCTCGCACGAAGAGCACATTAAGTGCTCTTCGGCTCGTGCGGAACTCGCGACAAACATAACCAAGCTCCACCGGGCAACCTACTCAACAAGATCCCCTTCAGCCCAGGCCCCTGTGTACCGCGCGTCTAAGATCTTCAAATTCAGGCAGCCTGACAATCGATTCTTATAGCAGAGGCCCCTTGGCCTTTAGTTTGATACAAGTTCCGCACGAGCCGGAAAGCACTTAATGTGCTTTCCGTGCGAGCAGGACTGTTCGCAGTAGCAAACTAAAGGCCAAGGGGCCCAGTTAACCTATCAGCAGCGATTACTCAGCAGCTAGTTGAATTTGAAGATCTTTGAGGCAAGACGGTATAGGCCGAGTGTGGTTTTGTCTCCGGCCCGTCCGCGCAGATTGGTGAAGAACCCGACCACGCCGTAGCGGGCACGACGATACATGCGCTCGTCGTAGGCCTTCAAATCATTCCACAGCGTCTTTAGGCGCTCGTCGGCGCAATCTTCCTCGGAAAGCTTGGTGAGCACCGAGCAGATCGCCATCATCATGGTGAAGTAGCCCATCATGTACGAACGCAGGCGCGACGACTCGACATCGCTGTACAGGTGGTACGACTCCATCATGATACGCGTAACACGGAACTGCTGGTCCAGACGCTTGACCATCGTTGCCTCGTTGACGCTCTGGCCTTCGCGACCGATAAAGTAGCGGTAAAGGTCGATGTCGGCGTAGTACATGGTCTTGCAACGCGGCAGCGGCACGTAGGCGTAGATGTTGTCCACATAGAACGTGTGCGGCGGCATGGGAAGGTTGGACTCGCGCAGCACATCCGTGCGATAGCACAGGCTGTGCATGAGTAGGTTCTGGTCCAGGCGGAAATGACCGATCTGATCCCAGGAAAAGATCTTTTTGCGCGGCAGGGCAAATTTGTAGCCAATAGCGGTATGCGTGCCCTCGTAAACCTTCTCGTACACGTAGTTCGAGATAAACAGGTCAACGCGCTGGTCACGCTCTTCAAAGCCACGCAGAATCGACAGCATAGTCGAAAGAGCCGCAGCATCGAGCCAGTCATCCGAGTCGACGACCTTGTAGTAGGTGCCCTGTGCCTCGCGCAGACCCGAAAGGACGGCAATACCGTGGCCGCCGTTCTCCTGGTGCACCGCGCGAATGATACCGGGATAACGTGCCTCCCACTCGTCGGCCTTATCGGCCGTCTCGTCCTTGGAGCCGTCGTCCACTACGATAATCTCGATATCGGTGGCGTAATTGCTCCCCTCCAAGATGGAGGTGATGCAATGGTCCATGTCCTTGGCGGCGTTATACGAGGGAATACCGAATGTTATGACTTTATGCATGGCAGGCGATAATCTCATCCGAAAGATCGAGGGCGGAATTGGTCACAGCGTCCATATCGTAGTAACGATACTCGGCCAGACGACCCACCGGGTGGAAGTTCGTCAGGTTCTGGACGCGCTCAAGATAGCGCTCATAGAGCTCACGGTTCTCGGGCTCAAGAATGGCGTAGTACGGCGTCTCGCCCGAGCCGGGCGTATAGGCCTTGGAATACTCCTTCATGATGGTGGTCTTGCCGGGCAGGATCTGACCGGTCATGTTCTTGAACTCGGTAATGCGCGTGTAGTCCTCGCTCGTGGTGTAGTTGACGGTGCCCACGGGCTGGAACTGGTCCATATCGAGCGTCTCGAACTTCATGTCGAGCGTGCGGTACGGTAGCGCGCCCAGATCGAGATTGAACAGCTCATCGAGCGGACCGGTGTAGACGATCTCGCCACCATAGACCTTGCCGTCGATCTTGACGGTAGTCTCGTCGATTTCAAAGAGGTCACGGGCGTCCACGTCGCAGAACACGTCGATCAGGTCGTGGTCGAGCATGTGCTCAAAGAGCGCCGTGTAGCCCTCCTGCGGCATGCCCTGGAAGGGAGCTTGCGGGAAGTAGCGGTCATCATCGCCCACAAAGACGGGAACGCGGCCGGTGATCGAGGGATCGATCTGATCGGGCGTCTGGCCCCACTGCTTCATGGTGTAATGCAAAAAGACGTTCTCGTAGACGTAATCGGCGACCTCGGCAAGATCCGGGTCGTTCTTCTTACGCAGCTCCATAATGGGCACCTTGACATCCTTGCCAAAGGTCTCCACGAGCTTCTGATACAGCTCCTCGCCGCGCTCGTCACCAAAGGCGAGCTTGAGACTCGCATGGTTGAAGGGCACGGGCATAAGGGTACCGTTGATGTTGGCGAGCACCTTGTGCTGATAATCCGTCCACTTGGTAAAGCGCGACAGGAAATTGTGCACGCGCTCGTTAAAAGTGTGATAGATATGCGGACCGTACTCGTGGATCAGGATTCCGGCCTCGTCAGTGCAGTCATAGGCATTGCCCGCAATGTGGCTACGGCGCTCCAAAACGGCAACACGATAGCCGATGGTCTCGGCAAGACGGCGGGCGCAAACGGCACCGGCATATCCAGCACCGACGACAATCATGTCGTACGCGCCGGCGTTAAAGCCTTCAGGCAGGCCTGAGGTAATCTGCATCGATACTCCTTGTCAAAAGCCACGGGCTCGTTAGCTGGGCTTTTCTCGAACATTCTTCGAGACATATTTATCAGAGCGATTATAGCGCTAATGCGTCCTATAATGAGCTTGCCACACAAGGAAAGCTCAAGCACCGCGGCGTACATTATTGAAAGGTAAACCCGCTAGCAGCGGGTTTATTCGTGTGCAGTCAGGCGCCTGGAGCTTAGCGAAACGCTTGTAAGGAGTAACATGAGCGATTTCCTTAACCGTATGAAGTCTGCCGCCAAGGCCGACCTTAAGACGATCGTCCTGCCCGAGGGCGAGGATCCGCGCACCATCGTCGCAGCCACCAAGATCATCGAGGAGGGCCTGGCAAAGATCGTCATCCTGGGCAACCCCGACGAGATCAACGTTCCCGGCGCTACCGTCATCGACCCGCGCAATGCCGAGAAGCACGAGGAGTACGCGCAGAAGTTTGCCGAGCTCCGCGCCAA
>DBFWDM010000018.1:0-8354 GCA_048484635.1 Collinsella sp. | reverse complement strand
GCGCTCGGCTTGTTGCTGCGGAGTCTCAAGAAACAGATCCATGCTGGCCTCCAAAATCGGAGCATTCGACGCTTACGACCAGCATCCCGCACCGCCATGACCGCGACAACGCAATCGCCGGCAATAGCCACAAAGTTTCTTCTGCTCAAAAGCTGTCGAAAAGCTCAACAACTCCCCTACCAGCACTTTCTCTGAGCTTTTTTCGCCAACAATCTTTTGGCCTTCCACCCTTACGCCAACTGACCAAAATCTAACCAATAGCTTGACGAAAATTGTGGAGACCGGGACCCCACACAAAAAGTGCCGCCCCAAAGGGGCGGCACACAAACTTATTATCAGCTTTTCTGTAACGAGCATGCGACGACTCAACGCCGGAGCGCAGGGCGGGGAAACCATTGCCTCGCGCGACCCTGCGGAGCCGTGAGCGAGAGGGAAAGGTTTCCCCGCCCTGCGCTCCGTGGTCGGTGAGGACAGACTACATGCCCGCGAGACCGCGGGCGGCGGTGGCGCACATAAACGCCAGGGCCAGAATCACGAGCGAGCCGGCAATGTCAGCCAGGGCGCCCGCAAAGCGACGCTCAAACAACCAGCTCTCAAAGTGCGGGGCGACGTTGCGCCAAACACGCCACAGCAAGATGCCCATACCGATGACGCCCGGGATATTGAGCAGTAGGATCTCGGAGCACAAAAGACCGATCAGGTTGCCGGCGACAAAACCAGCGTCGCCCTCGCAGTATTTGCGGTAGACCATATACAGCATGTACGCCACAAACGGCTGCAAGCACGCAGAAATAAACGTGACCACCATCGAGGGCTCCTGCGAAAAGACCTCGGTGAGTTTATCGACACTCGTAGCGTCCTTCGAAGCCAAGAATAAACCGATAACCACAAGGGGCACCACGCCCAAAATTACCTCGACCAGAGTAAACAACTTGGCAGTCAAATCCTCACTAGCCGAATTCAAATGGGGCGCCCACTCAGGATGAGCATGCGCGCCGACTTTCTTGTCCTTCTCGGCACGATCGGCCTTTTTACCCTCGGCAACCCGACGACCAGGATCCTTGCGAGTCCCCGCCGCAGCAACCCGAGCCCGAGACTTCTTACCCATACAAAAACACCCCATCAGGTAGTAGATAAACTAAAAGTCGCTACCCAGTGTACCCTACCCATGAACGGTGCCATCCCAACCAGCCCCCATACAAAAACGTGCCGCCCCGATAGGGGCGGCACACAAACTTCTTATCAGCTTTTCAGTAACGAGCACGCGACGACCCAACGCCGGAGCGCAGGGCGGGGAAATACCTTTGCCTCGCGCGACTCTGCGAAGCCGTGAGCGAGAGGGAAAGGTATTTCCCCGCCCTGCGCTCCGCAGCAGCCAGCGCCAAGCGCTAGTAGTTCACCACCTGCTCCTCAAAGTACGCCTTCGGGTGGTTACACACCGGGCACACCTCAGGCGCCTCGGCACCAACGTGCAGGTGCCCGCAGTTCAGGCACTTCCACACCTTTACACCCTCACGCTCAAACACCTCGCCCGACTCGATGCGCTCGACGAGTTTGTTGTAGCGCTCCTCGTGGGCCTTCTCGACGGCGGCGACGCCACGGAACTTCTCGGCGATCTCGGCAAAGCCCTCCTCCTCGGCGGTCTTGGCGAACTCGTCGTACATCGTGGTCCACTCGTAGTTCTCTCCTGCGGCGGCATTGCGCAGATTGTCCAGGGTATCGGGGACGGCGCCGTCGTGCAGATACTTAAACCACAGCTTGGCGTGCTCGGACTCGTTGCCTGCGGTCTCGGCAAAGATATTCGAAATCTGAACGTAGCCATC
Organism: Collinsella sp.; assembly: GCA_048484635.1. Classification (GTDB taxonomy): domain Bacteria; phylum Actinomycetota; class Coriobacteriia; order Coriobacteriales; family Coriobacteriaceae; genus Collinsella. The sequence continues at coordinate 6,531 of DBFWDM010000018.1, read as the reverse complement.
CTTCTTGGCCTTGGATGCATAGTAGCGATACTTGGTGTGTGCCTGGGACTCACCGGCAAAAGCGGTCTCGAGGTTCTTCTTGGTTTGGGAGTTCTCAAAATCCATAGGTGTACTTCCCTTCAACATATGCCGCCCGTAGGCTTCGAGCGGCCTCGTCTTTAGGATGCCCTCATGCCGAAAATCTAAACCTTACAATCCTGTTCTTCAGATTTGCATAGGCTAGATGCTCAACCAACGATCGTCCTCGGCTCGGCAAAAGCCCTCGCGCTCCAGGTCAGCCAGAATGCCCGCGATCAAGTCGCACTCGACCGGCCCGCGACCGGCTGCCGCTTCCATCTCGTTGACGCCCACCACGGCATCAGCAAGCGTAATCCCCGCCGGCTGCCCATCGCGCGCTGCCAACAACATACGCACGATATGCGCGCGCTTTTGGCGGCGCGAGCCCTCAAACTTGGACTGACGACTATAGCCCGCCGACCGCCTGGACGGATTGGGCAGCGTCTTTTTAAGATACGCGCCGTAATCCAGCAACGCGTAATACCACGCGCGCGGCGTCTCGGCATCGTCTTGAGGCACGGCAAAGGGCGCAATCTCATCCGCCGCCGCACCAGGGGCCGCCGGACAGGCGGCTTGAATCAGCGGCACCAGCTCGCGATCGGGAACGGCCGGCACATCGGGAAAGAAATGATGCAAAAAGACCGTGCGCACATTGGTCTCTAGATACACGCCTGGAAGATCAAACGCAAACGAACGGATGCCCTGCGCCGTTGCCGGGCCAATGCCGGGCAGAGCGACCAAGTCACGCGTCTCACGCGGAAACTCCCCGTCCCAGTCCTCTACAACGCGCTGAGCGGCCCCATGAAGCGCCAGAGCGCGTCGGTTGTAGCCCATGCCCTGCCAAGCGTCCAAAACATCGGAAGGCGCGGCCTGGGCAAGCGCCTGCACAGTCGGAAAACGATCGAGCCACACCGGCATGCGCGCCTCCACACGCGGCACCTGCGTTTGCTGCAGCATGACCTCAGAAAGCCAAATGATGTACGGATCGCGTGTGCGGCGCCACGGAAGGTCGCGATAACGCAGGACCCCTTCCGAACGAATCATCGAACGAAAGGGGTCCTGAATCATGGCTATGCTCCTTATGCGGCGCTATTCCTCCCGGTAAGCGCACGCGCAGGTGGCGTACTCGGGAAACGCTTCGCGGTCGGCGAACTTGGGATCGACGGCCGGGAACTGGCGGTGAGCGACGATGTCGCCGAGCGAAACGGAATCGAGGTAGTCGCGCATCAACGCCTGGGCTCCGGCCCACAGGGGATGATAGCAGCACGCGCCCATGCGCGCACAGTCACCATCGGGCGCGGTGCAATCGTTCATAACCATAGGACCCTGAACGGCCTCGACGACCTGGCGGATAGTGACGTCGTCCGGACTGACCTTGAGACGCATGCCACCGTGGACGCCACGCAGGCTCTCCACAATACCGGCCTGGACCAAACCGTGCTGAATCGAGCGGGCAAACGAATACGGGACATTGACCTCTTCGGCAGCGGTGCGAACAGAAAGCAAACGCTCCGGATCCTCGGCAAGCATCGCCAGCATGCGAAGGGCGTAATCAGTCTTCCTCGATATGTCCATTTTTCCCCTTTCAAGGAATACGAACAGCTCGAACGAGCTCCGGGGCCGAGCTTGTGTCGAGACGCTAAATGACCGCCAGGACATCCAAATGGTAAATCGGATATCCACTGAGTGCCGCGCTTGGAGCGAAATGCATCAGATGCGGCGCACAGTGCAATTTAGTATAACCTAACCCCCTGTCTCGTAGAACAGGTGTTGCGCAACAAAGCTGTTGTTCAGACAGATATACTTATTAGATTTTACTTGCGTTCCCGAAGGCGCGGGGATTCTGGGCGAAGATGCACCAGGGCGATCGTTCTATCGAAACAAAGTGCATCAAACGCAAAAAGCCACGTCCGAAGACGTGGCTTTAATTGCGTTGGCGGGAAGTACGGGGCTCGAACCCGCGACCTCCGACGTGACAGGCCGGCGCTCTAACCAAACTGAGCTAACTCCCCAGGCAGACGTTCGCGTTTGTTTCCGCTCGCGTGCGCTGCGGGGATTAGTATACACAGAAGTCTGTCCGGCGCGCAACAACTTTTTTGAAAAAATTTTTCGGTCCCTCCGGGAGGGTCTCCGGGGCCGGCGGGCGCGGGTTGAGTTTGCTGCTCTACAGTCCTGCGCAAGACGGAAAGCACATTAAGTGCTTTCCTTTGCGTGCGGAACTCGCGACAAACTTAACCCCCGCCCTCAGCCCCGGAGACCCTCCCTGCCGTCACATTGTTCAATCAGTTTTGCGGGCGTGCGCCGCTGCGCGGCTAGCCCGCATGCTCCTCGGCGGGGTTGGTCTGATGGATCTTGTTGAACTTCTTACTTTGGCTCAAAGAAAAACGGGAGATGCGTTGTGCATCCCCCGTTTTTGTTGCGGTTAGTCTAGGTCAATAAACTTGGTGCTTAGGATCTTGCCGTCTTTTACGAGCATTCTGGCCATGGTGGGGCCTCGGGTGCCTCTGGGGTAGCTGGCGCTGCCCGGGTTGAGAACTAAGCAGCGGCCCACTTGGGCTTCTTTGGTTACGTGGGTGTGGCCGTTGATGGCTACGTCTACGGATCCCACCGGAAGGTCTTCGCGGTAGTGGGCTACGGCGAACTTGAGTCCTTCGTAGGTAAAGAGCGCAAGACGGTCTACATCGGGGCCGTAGTCGCGGTAGTAATCGTTGTTGCCCAGTACGGCCCGCACGGGGGCGATGGTGCATAGGTGCTCGTAGTCCATCTCTGACGTGAGGTCGCCGGCGTGGATAATCAGGTCTGCGCCCTCAAGCTCATCCAGGAGCGCAGGCGAAAGATAGCCGTGGGTGTCCGAGATGATGTCGATACGCTTGGCGCTTGCACTGTTCATGGGATCCCTTCCGCAAAAAACGATTCGGCAGATACATACAAAAAGGCCCCACGGCTCCGCAGACGATGGGTCTACAGGGCTGCGGGGCCAGTGTGCTAGAGACTCAGAGCCTTCTTGAGCGGCACGACGCGGCGGCGCGAAACCGGCACGCGTTCGTCGACGCCCGTAATGCCCAGCTGGATGGCGCCCGAGGGCACCGTCTCCACATCCGTGACGCACGCCAAGTTGACGATATAGCGGCGGTGAACACGGAAGAAGCCAAAGTCGCAGAGTTTGGCCTCAAACTGCGCCAGCGAGGTCGTCGACAAAAAGCGATCATCGACGGTATAGATGCAGGAGTAATCGTCCTTGGCCATGATAAAGCGAATGTCGTCCACGGGAATGAGCACCTTGCGGCCGCCCTTTTCCACCGGGATACGCTCGATGGTCACCTTGCTGTCCGTAACCGGCTTGGTGCGTTGCATGACCTTCTCGATCGCGCGATCCAAGCGAGCTTCCTCGACCGGCTTCATCAGATAATCGACGGCATCCACGTCGAATGCCTCGACCGCATGGTCACTATACGCAGTCACAAACACGATCGCCGGCGGATTTTTGAGCTTATGCAGCGCCTCGGCAAGTTGCAGGCCCGAGGCACCGGGCATCGAGATATCGAGAAACACGACATCCACGCGACTTTCCATAAGCATCTCGATGGCGGAGCGGACGCTCGACGCCTCCGTAATCGTGCCGATCTTGCCCGTTTGCTCGAGCAGGAAGCGAAGCTCCGAGCGAGCCGGCGCCTCATCATCCACAATCATCGCACGCAGCATAGGGATAAAACCTTTCGTCAACTAACTACGCCGGGCATCCGTCGCATGACGTTGGGCCCGTAGCCTTTTATTTTACTCTTGAATGTCAAAGATGCTCTCTGACAAATCAAGATGAATGAGCACTTTGGTGCCCTTGCCCGGCGCCGATTCGACACGCGTATAGGAGTGCGGCCCATAAAAGCGATGGATGCGCTCCGAAATATTGTGCATGGCCACACCGGCGCCGCCACCCTGGGGAGAGTTGGCGTCGGGACGGGCAGAGCGCTCGTCAAACAGTCTGGCGGCGGTACCCTCATCCATGCCCACGCCATTATCGGCCACGGCAATCAAGATTGCATCCTCGCCGTCTTGGTGAACGGTCACGTCGATCCTCAGGGCGTCGTCATCGCCCATACCATGACGTACGGCGTTCTCGACAATCGGCTGGATCACGAACGCCGGCACCAGCGTATCTTCCACGTCCTCGGACACATCGAACGTCGCAAGCACGCGGTCCTCGCCAAAGCGGGCCTTCTCAAAGGTAAGGTAGCGCTTGGTCTGTGCAACCTCGCGCGAGACCGGAATAAGCGATCCCGAGTTGTCGAGCGTGGCACGATAGAACGATGAGAACTCACGAAGCAGTTCGCGGGCCCGCAGCGGGTCGGTGCGCGTAAACGATGCAATGGTGTTCAGCGTGTTGAACAGGAAGTGCGGGTTAATCTGCGCCTGCAGCGCACGCACCTCGGCGCGCGCCGTGAGTTCCTTTTGCACCTCGAGCTCGTGGATGGCGAGCTGCGTGGACAAGATCTCGGCAAAGCCCGAGGCAAGCGCGTACTGGGTACGGTCGACGGCGCGCGGGGTCTTGTAGTAGAACTTGAGCGTGCCGACGGTACGATCGCCCACCTTAATGGGAGCGATAATGCCGGCGGGGACTTGGTTGTGCGAGCCGTCCGAGCCCACGACATCCACCATACGGTTGAACGACTGCACGATGCCATGTTCGATAACGTAGCGTGTGGCAAGCGTGTGGATGGGCGAATCTGGCAGTAGTTTCTCCTCAAACTCTCCCGCGCAGGCAAGCACGTTGCCCTCGTCGGTGATGGCCACCGTCATGGCGCGCGTCTCGGGCAGGATACGCCGGCACACCAAAAGCGCCGATTCCTGCGTCAGACCGCCCTTAATGTCCTCGAGCATGGCCGAGGCCACCGAGAGCGTCTCCTCGGTGTACTGGGAGCGCACCGAATCGGGATTGAGCGTCAAAAAGATAAAGATGCACAGAAAGATGCACAGCAGCGCGCAGGCAATCACCGTGGCGATCGGCTCGATACCGGTCACCAAGGCAAAAATAAAGTACACCAGCACGCAAATGGCGCAGGCAACGGCAATGATGCGAAAGATTGATATTGAACTATCGCGCTGGGCGCGGCGGTCGATCATTCGGCCCCCTCCAGGATACTGATCAGTTGTGCGTCACGCCAAAGCCCGTCCATGATCTTGGGCCAAAAGCTCTGGAAACGCAGGTAGCTTGCAGCGTTTTGGCGCGCATAGGCCTTTGCCTCGCCGATACCATGGCGCCAGATGCGCAGGTAGCCCTCATGCTCGCGGGTAAACACGCTGCGGACCATAGCGGTCTTGCGCACGCGGTCGTCGAGCTCGCGCGAAATCCACGGGCCCGGGTAGGGCATGAGTGATGCCGCCGTAACGGGAATGAGCTCCTTTTGATGCGCGGCGAATGTCAACTTGGCCCGTTCGTAGTACCAACGGTATACATCCTGCATAAAGCGCGGTGAGCGCTTTTCGGACTCCGGAGGCAGATGGCGCACGGTCCACTCGTTATCGAACCACACGTCGTAGCCAAACATGCGCATGTTAAAGAGGTAATCCAAGTCCTCGCCGCGGGTGATAAACGGGTCAAAGGCCACACGCGTAAAGGCGCGGGCGTGCAGGGCCATCAGGCCGCCGCACACGTAGTTAGAGCGCGAGATGCGGGTGCCCGAGAGCGCCTTTTTCATCCAACGGTTGAACTCGATGCGCTTGGTCCACCAACGATGGCAGATGCCCGCCTTGTCCGTGGGAGCCAGCGGCGAGCCGTCGCGATCGTAGAAATAGCCGCTCTTGACCAAGATCGGCAAGCCCTGACGCGTCTGCTGCCCCAACGCATAGGTCGCGCGCTTCATAAAGTCGGCGTCGATGACAGTCTCATCGTCATCCAAAAAGATAACCGCGTCATGACCCAGCACAGCGGCACAGGCTAGCCCCATGTTGCGGATGGCACCGTAGCCTCGCAGGCTCACGCACTCGCCCGAACCCTTGGGCGCGATCTGAGCAACCCGGTCTGCGATGCGCGAGGCCTGGGTGTTGGTGACAACGGTGACCTTGAGCGTGGGATGCGCGTCGACAATCTCGCGCACGCGCAGCGACACATCGGCTGTGGCAGAAACGGGACAGACCACCAAAAGGATGATGCGCGGGATGTCACGTACCTGCTCAAGCGAGGCCAGACAGCGGTCGAGTTCGGGATTGTCGGCGTTGAGTCGCGTCGAATGGTCATAGGTGCCAGGGGCGTTTGCGCAAGCGTCATCGCCCGCCCAATACGTTGGAATCACGACTGTGGCGTTCATGCCTTACCCTCCCTGCAACACAAAAACGGGACGCCGCCAAACACAGGCGACGCCCCGCGACCTAGCTGATTCCATCATACCCACTTGGGCAAATCATTGCTCGCAAGTCGCAATGTTTATTGCGGATAACCCCAAAAGAGTACCGTGGACAGGCACAATAGCCGCTCGCTCC
>DBFWDM010000017.1:0-9500 GCA_048484635.1 Collinsella sp. | reverse complement strand
TCGACGACCGAACGCAGCGCCTTAGCGCGGGTCTCGGTGGTCTTGATGCGGTCGTTCTCGAAGAGGGCCTTAGCAAGGCTCTTCTTCATGGCCTTGGTGTGGCTCGCATCGGTGCCGAGCTTCAGGCCCTTCTTAACGTTGTGACGCATGGTCTAGTATCTCCTCAAATATGCGAAGCATTAAGCCTTCAGGCTCAGGCCCATGGACTCAAGCTTGTCCTTCACTTCCTCGATCGACTTAACACCGAAGTTACGGATGTTGAGCAGATCGTTCTCCGAGAACTCAACGAGCTGACGGACCGAGTGAATGCTGGCGCGCTTAAGGCAGTTGTAGGAACGGACGGAAAGGTCCAGGTCCTCAATCTGCTTGTCCAGCTCGGCGTTGTCGTTGGTGACATCGGGAGCGAAGATCGAAGCCTCCTCCTCGACCTCGGGGGTCTCGGCAAGGTTCATAAAGGCGGCCATATGCTGGTTGATGATATTGGCAGCCTGGACCACGGCGTCGCGCGGGGCGATGGAGCCGTTGGTCTCGATCTCGAGGACAAGGCGGTCGTAGTCGGTGTGCTGACCGACACGGCAAGCCTCAACGAGCTTGGCGCAACGGGAAACCGGCGAGTACAGCGAGTCGACGTGGATCACACCGATGGGATCGTTGTCGCGCTTGTTTGCCTCGCCAGAAACATAGCCGCGGCCATAGCCGATGCGCATGCTCATGGTGAGATGGCCACCCTCGGTGAGCGTAGCAATGTGCTGCTCGGGGTTGACCAGCTCAAACTCGGACGGAATAAAGAAGTCCGCACCGGTGACCTCGCAGGGGCCGTCAACCGAGATGGTTGCGGTCGCCTCGTCGGTCGTGCCGAGAGCCCTGAAGACAAGACCCTTGACATTCAGGACGATGTCGGTGACATCCTCGACCATGTTAGGGATGGTCATGAACTCGTGCTGCGCACCATCGATCTGAATAGCCTCGACGGCGGCACCCTCGAGCGAGGACAGAAGAACGCGACGAAGGGAGTTACCCAGCGTATCGCCGTAACCACGCTCGAGCGGCTCGACGGAGACACGAGCAGAGGTCTCGTTGATCTCTTCGACCTGAACCTGAGGCCTAATGAATTCTGACATGTATTACCTCCAGCCTCAGCAGCCCGGATGGACTACTTAGAGTAGAGCTCGACGATGAGCTGCTCGTTGATATCACCGCTGATCTGCTCACGCGTCGGCAGAGCGAGCACGTTACCAGACAGCTTCTCGATATCGACCTCGAGCCAGCCAGGGACCTCAAAGCGCTCGGAGGAAATCAGGGCCTCCTTGATGGGGAGGAGGTCACGGAACTTCTCGCCGACAGCGACGACGTCGCCGGCCTTGACGCGGTAGGACGGGATGTCCACGCGCTTGCCGTTCACGGTGAAGTGACCGTGACGGACGGACTGACGAGCCTCTTTGCGGGTGCGGGCGAAGCCAAGACGGAAGACGACGTTGTCGAGGCGAGACTCAAGGATGATCATGAGGTTCTCACCGGTGACGCCGTTCATCTTGCGGGCCTTGTTGAAGTAGCCGTGGAACTGCTTCTCCAGAACGCCATAGATGAACTTGACCTTCTGCTTCTCGCGCAGCTGCATGCCGTACTCAGATTCCTTGCGACGGCGCTTGGGCTGACGGATAGATTCCTTCTTGCTGCTGTAACCGAGCTCAGCGGGATCGATCCCGAGCTGACGGCAGCGCTTAAGAACAGGAGTCCTGTCGATTGCCATATTGATACGATCCTTTCAGTTACACGCGGCGACGCTTCTTGGGGCGGCAGCCGTTGTGCGGAATGGGGGTCTTGTCCTGGATGCTCGAGACCTCGAGGCCAGCAGCCTGGAGGGAGCGGATGGCGGTCTCACGACCGGAGCCGGGACCCTTGACGAAGACGGAAACCTTCTTCATACCGTGCTCCATGGCCTGCTTGGCAGCAGCCTCGGCAGCCATCTGGGCAGCGAACGGCGTGGACTTACGGGAGCCCTTGAAGCCCACCTGGCCAGCCGACTTCCAGGAAATGACGTTGCCCTGGGGATCGGTGATCGAAACGATCGTGTTGTTGAACGTAGAACGAATGTGAGCCTGGCCCACGGAAATGTTCTTACGGTCCGCGCGCTTCAGACGGGCAGCGCGAACGTTCTTCTTAGCAGTAGCCATCTATCTAGCGCTCCTTATTTCTTCTTCTTAGCACCGATCTGACGCTTCGGCCCCTTGCGGGTACGAGCGTTAGTGTGGGTGCGCTGGCCGCGGACCGGGAGGCCCTTGCGGTGACGAAGGCCGCGGTTGCAGCCGATGTCCATAAGGCGCTTGACGTTCTGGTTGCGCTCACGGCGGAGGTCGCCCTCAACCATGATCTGGTTCTTATCGATATAATCGCGGATGGCGTTAACCTCATCCTCGGTGAGGTCCTTAACGCGCGTATCCACGTTAACGTTGCACTCGACGCAAATCTTCGTCGCAGTGGTGCGGCCGATGCCGTAAATGTAGGTCAGACCGATCTCAACGCGCTTCTCACGCGGGAGGTCGACACCATTAATACGGGCCAACGTAGTCTCCTCTCTTAACCCTGACGCTGCTTATGACGGGGGTTCTCGCAAATGACGAGGACCTTGCCATGGCGCCTAATGATTTTGCACTTATCGCACATCTTCTTGACCGAAGGACGTACCTTCATCGTTCTTCCTTTCGGTAGCGCTCAAACTACTTCCCTACTATCTACTCGCCCAGCCGCAGGCGTTTAAAACTATGGCTGGTCTTCACACACAATCCGACCGTAGGTTGAGCTAAGCCTGCAGCCGGAAATGGAGTGCGTGTATGCGTGCCGCTATTTGTAGCGATAGGTGATGCGGCCACGGGTCAGGTCGTACGGGGAAAGCTCCACGACAACCCTGTCACCGGGGAGAATACGGATGTAATTCATTCGGATCTTGCCAGAAATGTTGCACAGAACCGAATGACCGTTCTCGAGCTCGACCTTAAACATGGCATTGGGCAACGGTTCCTTTACCGTACCCTCGAGCTCAATTGCGTCTTCCTTCTTCACAAGCAATCATCTTTCTCTAGAAAACGACAGCGATTGAGTATTCTACAACACGCATGCACGCATCGTAATAACTTCGTAATGGCTCCACAACTAAGTGGAACTTGTTACATTTCTCCGCCTTGGAGCGAACACCAAGCACCTTGGGCATCCGTGGTGAGAATCACCGGACCGTCATTGGTAATGGCGACGGTGTTCTCGTAGTGCGCGGCGGGCAGGTGGTCGTTGGTCGTAACAATCCAACCGTCGGAGCCCGTGCTCACATGGTTGGAACCCATCGTAACCATCGGCTCGATGGCAATGACCATGCCGGCCTGGAGGCGAACGCCCCTCCCCTTCTTTCCATAGTTAGGAACGTTGGGGTCCTCGTGCATCACGCGGCCAATGCCATGGCCCACATAATCACGAAGCACGCCGTAACCGTGAGACTCGGCGAGGGACTGAACGGCATAACCGACGTCCCCGATATGGTTACCGGGAACAGCCTGCTCGATGGCAGCCTTAAGGCAATCGCGCGTGACCTCGCACAAAGCCTTGGCTTCGGGCGTGGGGGTGCCGACGAAAAACGTCCATGCGTTATCGCCGACCCAACCGTCAACGACAGCTCCCGTATCGATGGAGATGATATCGCCATCGCGCAGAATCATGTCGGGGTTGGGAATACCGTGGACCACGGCATCGTTGATCGATGCGCAAATGGTCCCCGGGAACCCGCCGTAACCCTTAAAGGCAGGGGTGCCGCCATGCATGCGGATAATCTGCTCCGCGAGCTGATCGAGCTCAAAAGTCGAAACGCCGGGGCGCACCATGGCTCCAACGTGGCGGAGCGCCATCTTAGATAGCGCTCCTGCCTTCTTCATCTGCTCGATTTGCGTTGCAGACTTGATCTTGATCATAGACCGAGAGCCTCTTTGACATCCCCGTACACGGTCTCGCGAGCCTGGTCACCGTTGACCGACTTGAGCAGACCCTGGCCACGATAGTAGTCGACGAGCGGGCTCGTGGACTTCTCGTAGATGTCGAGACGGTTCTTGATGGTCTCGGGCTTGTCGTCGTCGCGCTGATACATCTCGCCGGAGCACTTGGGGCAGGTAGCATCGGCAGCGGTGCCGGTGTAACCGCAGGCGCGGCAGGTGCGACGCGAAGACAGACGATCGATGATGACCTCGGGGGCCACGTCGACCAGAAGGGCGCAGTCGATCTCGCGACCCATGGCGGAGAGCTCGGAATCGAGCGTCACAGCCTGGGCGGTGTTGCGCGGGAAGCCATCGAGGATGAAGCCCTGCTGGGCGTCATCGGCGGCAAGGCGCTCCTTGACAAGGTCGATCACGAGCTGGTCGGGAACGAGCTCGCCAGCGTCCATGTACTTCTTAGCCTGAATACCAAGCTCGGTGCCACCCTTGACGGCAGCACGCAGCAGGTCGCCCGTGGAAATGTGGGCGACGCCAAACTCGGCGACGAGCTCCTGTGCGACGGTGCCCTTACCGGCACCCGGAGCTCCGAGCAATACGAGGTTCATGAGCAATCCTCCTCTAGCCTATTTAAAGAATCCATCGTAATCATACATCTTGATCTGGCCTTCGAGCTTATCGACCGTGTCGAGCACGACGCCGACCATGATGAGGATGGACGTGCCGCCAAATGCCTGGATCAGCTGGTTACCCGTGAAGGAGAAGATGATCGAAGGCACGATGGCGATGAGCGCCAAAAAGACAGCGCTGGGAAGCGTGATCTTGTTGAGCGCGTTCTTGATGTAGGCCGCGGTAGCCCTACCCGGACGCACGCCCGGAATAAAGCCGCCCTGCTTCTTAAGGTTGTCGGCCGTGTCATCGGGGTTGAACACCATGGAGGTGTAGAAGTACGCGAAGAACACGATGAGGACAACGTTAAGCACCCAGTTGAGCCAGCCGCGCGAAAGCGCAGAGGCAACTGCCTGGATCCAGCCGATGCCGGGGAAGAACACGGCAATCTGAGCCGGGAAGTACAGCAGCGCCGAAGCGAAGATGATCGGCACGACACCCGCGGTGTTGACCTTGATGGGCAGGTAGGTGGTCTGGCCACCCATCATGCGACGGCCCACGACGCGCTTAGCGTAGGAGACCGGGATGCGGCGCTGGCCGCGCTCAAGGAAAACAATCAACGGGATAACCAGCAGGATGATGGCGCAGATGATCACCATGGTGATGATGCCACCGGCATTGCCCTCGGTGCTGGAGAAGATAGCCTGCGGCAGACCGGCCATGATGTTCGCAAAGATAATCAGCGACATGCCATTGCCGATACCGCGCTGGGTGATGAGCTCACCAATCCACATGATCAGCATGGCGCCCGCGGTGAGCGTGCCGACAATCATGAGGTCGAAGATGATCTCGGGAGCGCCGGCACCATTAAAGCTGATGCCGAAGCTCTTAAAGAGGAAGAGGTAACCCACGGAGTTGAGGATTGCCAGAGCCAGGGTGAGGTAACGCGAATACTGCGTAATCTTGGTCTGACCGACCTCGCCCTCGCGGGCAAGCTCATGCAGGGAAGGCACGACGGCCTGGAGCATCTGGAGGATGATCGAGCTGGTGATGTAAGGCATGATGCCCAGCGAAAACACCGACACATAGCTCAACGCGCCGCCAGAGAAAAGATTCAGGAGGGCCATAGCACCTGCGGCGACCGAATTGTTATCGGTCGAGAAAAGGCCCAGCATCCCCTGGAAGGGAATGCCGGGCACAGGAACGTGCGCACCAATGCGGTACACGACGAGCATAGCTATGGTAAAAAGAATCTTTTCGCGCAATTCTTTGATGCGGAAAGCATTCTTAAGACCATTTAGCACGGCAGCTCGACCTTTCCGCCGGCGGCCTCGATCTTGGCCTGCGCAGAAGCGCTGACCTTGTCGACCTTGACCGTGAACTTCTTGGTGAGCTCACCATTGCCGAGCACCTTGACGGGCTCGAACTCGCTCTTGGTGATGCGAGCGGCCTTAAGAGCGGCACCGTCGATCACAGCGCCGTCCTCGAACTTGCGCTCGAGACGCTCAACGTTAACGGCGGTGTACTCGATACGACGGGGGTTGCGGAAGCCCGGAAGCTTGGGCAGGCGCATAGCCAGCGGAGTCTGGCCACCCTCGAAGCCGGCACCCTTGGTGCCGCCAGAGCGGGAACCCTGGCCCTTCTGACCGCGGCCAGAAGTGGTGCCGTGACCCGAAGAATTGCCACGGCCGACGCGCTTGCGGTTCTTGGTGGAACCGGGCGCGGGAGTAAGATCGTGAAGCTGCATTTGCTACTCCTCTACAATCTCGACAAGGTGCTTGACCTTGAAGATCATGCCGCGGACGGACTCGTTGTCAGCAATCTCGCGAACCTCGCGGATCCTGTGGAGACCGAGGGCACGGACAGTACGGACCTGGTCCTGCTTGCAACCGTTGGTGCTGCGGACCTGCTTGATCTTGATGGTGTCAGCCATGCTTAGTTCTCCTTACCGACGAACATCTCGGAGACCGTCAGGCCACGGCGAGCCGCGACGTCCTCAGGGCTGGAGAGCTCCTTGAGGCCCTCGACGGCAGCCTTGATGATGTTGAGGCCGTTGTCGGTACCGAGGGACTTGGACAGGACGTTCTTGATGCCAGCAAGCTCAAAGAGGGGACGCACAGCGCCGCCGGCGATAACGCCGGTACCCTCGACAGCGGGCTTGATGATGATGCGGCCGGCACCAAAGTGGCCGAGAACCTCGTGCGGGATGGTGCCCTGCTCGGTCACCGGCACGTGGAACATGTTCTTCTTGGCATCGAGAGATGCCTTGGAGATGGCCATGGGCACCTCAGCGGACTTGCCCATGCCAACGCCGACGTTGCCCTTGCCGTCGCCAACGACGACGAGAGCGACGAGGCTCATGCGACGACCACCCTTGACGGTCTTCGACACGCGGTTGATGTAAACGACGCGCTCCTCGAACTCGGAGGCCTCGCGCTGCTGCTTCTGATTACGAGCCATGTGCTACATACCTCCTAGAACTCGAGACCGGCGGCACGAGCACCGTCGGCGAGGGCCTTGACGCGGCCATGGTAGATACGGCCACCGCGATCGAAGGCGACCTTGGTGATGCCGGCCTCGATGGCGCGCTTGCCAACGAGCTGACCGACCTTCTCCGCAGCCTCCTTGTTCGAGGTGTGGGTGCCCTTGAACTCGGCCTCGAGGGTCGAGGCAGAGACGAGCGTCAGGCTGGAGCCCTTGCTGTCGTCGATGATCTGGGCATAGATGTTGGCGTTAGTACGGGTCACGCGAAGACGCGGACGCTCGGAGGTACCCGAGACCTTGCCGCGAACACGACGCTGACGACGCTTGAGGCCTTCCAGCTTCGCCTTATGCTTGTTCATACGTAAACTCCTAAAAAGGTTGATCTTGCCAGCACCTGACGGGGTGCTGGTCTTATGCGAGTGAGTCGGTTACGACTACTTGGCGGCCTTACCCAGCTTGCGGCGGATGTGCTCGCCAACGTAGTGGATACCCTTGCCCTTGTAAGGCTCGGGAGGACGATGGCCGCGGATCTCAGCGGCGATCTGACCGACCTGCTGCTTGTTAATACCCTTGACGTTCACGTGGGTGTTGTCGGGAACCTCGAAGGTGATGCCCTCGGGAGCCTCGACGATCACGGGGTGCGAGAAGCCCAGGGAGAACTCGAGGTTCTTGCCCTTCTGCTGCACGCGGTAACCGACGCCGGCGAGCTCGAGCTTCTTCTCGAAGCCCTCGGAAACGCCAACAACCATGTTGTGGATGAGGGCGCGGGTGAGGCCGTGGCGGGCACGGGTCTCACGCTCGTCGTCGGGACGGGAAACGGTGAGGACGTTGTCCTCGACGTTGATAGCGAGCTTCTCAAAGACATCGAGCTCGAGCTGGCCCTTGGGGCCCTTGACGACAACGTTGTTGCCGTTGACTGCCACTTCGACTCCGGCGGGAATCTGGACAGGCTTATTACCGATACGAGACACGGTGATCTCCTTTCCTTCTACCTACCGAGCGAATTACCAGACGTAAGCGATGATCTCGCCGCCGACGTTGTGCTTGCGAGCATCGCGGTCGGTCATGACGCCATGGCTGGTGGAAATAATGGCGGTACCAAGGCCACCGCGGACGCGGGGCATGTCGGCAACGCCGGTGTACTTACGCAGGCCCGGCTTGGAAATGCGGCGGATGCCGTTGATGACCTTAGCCTTCTTGGGACCATACTTAAGCGTGATGTGCAGAGTCTTCTGGGGAACGGTGTCCTCGACATCGTAGCCCTCGATGTAGCCCTCCTCGTGCAGAACACGAGCGATCTCGACGAGCTTCTTGCTGCTCGGCATGGAGACCGTGGCCTTGTTCACAGAGTTAGCGTTACGGATGCGCGTAAGCATATCTGCGATCGGGTCTGTAAGGTTCATACAGATTCTCCTTCGTTCTTGATGAACACGTGCTCTTGGTTCTTCGCCGCCCTTAACGGCAAAGCCTATTTAGCGCGTTTTCCCTGTTCCAAACTGATGCTTGAAACGCTGGTAGTGACTTACCAGCTGGCCTTCTTAACGCCGGGAAGCTCGCCCTTGAGTGCAAGCTCGCGGAAGCAGACACGGCACAGGCCGAACTTGCGGTACACAGAGTGCGGACGGCCGCAGCGCTGGCAGCGCGTGTACTCACGAGTAGAGAACTTCTGCTTGCGATTGCACTTGACGATCATCGATGTCTTAGCCACTTATATCCTCCTCACATAGAGTATTGTTCGCCCCAAGCGCCGCCCCCTTGTGGGAACGGCGCTTATAGGGCAGGTGAACCTATTTCTTGAACGGGAAACCGAAGGCGTCCAGAAGGGCCTTGGCCTCCTCATCGGTGTTGGCGGTGGTCACGAAAGTGATGTCCATACCGCGCTGGTGATCGACGGAGTCGAAGTCGATCTCGGGGAAGATGAGCTGCTCGGTGACGCCCATGGAGAAGTTACCACGGCCGTCGAAGCTCTTGGCGGAGATGCCGCGGAAGTCGCGGATACGGGGGATCGCGACGGAGGTCAGACGATCGAAGAACTCCCACATACGGTCGCCACGCAGGGTAACCTTGCAGCCGATCGGCATACCGGCGCGCAGGCGGAAGGTAGCGATGGACTTGCGGGCACGGGTGATCATCGGCTGCTGGCCGGTGATGGCGCGCAGGTCGCGCACGGCACCGTCGATGGCCTTGGAATCGGTAGCGGCCTCGCCGACACCCATGTTCACGACGATCTTCTCAAACTTGGGGATCATCATGACGTTCTCGTACTGGAACTTGTCCTGAAGCTGCTGCTTGACCTCGTTGTTGTACTTGGTCTTCAGACGCGGCACATACTTCTCTTCTGCCATTGTTCACTCCTTCTTGGGGTTTTAAGCACGGGGCGTGGCCACGATGGGTTGTCCTCGTGCCTCCTGGCTGCATCCGCGCCGCTCATGGCATTTC
>DBFWDM010000016.1:0-1906 GCA_048484635.1 Collinsella sp. | reverse complement strand
CGCAGGTCGGGCAGGTCGTAGCGCAGTGCCGCGACGCGCTCGGCGCCAATACCAAAGGCGAAGCCGGTGTACTTCTCGGGGTCGATGCCGCAGTTGATCAGGACGTTGGGGTCGACCATGCCGCAGCCCAGGATCTCGATCCAGCCGCTGTGCTTGCAGAAGTTGCAGCCCTTGCCGCCGCACACGTGGCAGCTCACGTCCACCTCGCAGGAAGGCTCGGTGAAGGGGAAGAAGTGCGGGCGATAGCGCGTCTTGCGATCCTCGCCAAACATGCACTTAACAAAGTAGTCGAGCGTGCCCTTAAGATCGCCAAAGGTGATGCCCTCGTCAACAACCAGGCCCTCGATCTGGTTGAACTGCGGCAGGTGGCAGGCATCGGCCGTGTCGGGACGGTAGACGGTGCCCGGGCAGATCATGTAGATGGGCGGCTTTTGCGACTCCATGGTGTGGATCTGCACGCCCGAGGTCTGGGTGCGCAGCAGCACGTCGGACTCGCCGTGGGCGTGAGCCTCGGGGTGCGCGACGCTGCCGGGGTTGTTGTCGACCACATAGAACGTGTCGCGAGCCGAGCGGCTCGGGTGATCCATGGGCGCGTTGAGCGCGGTAAAGTTGTAGTAGGAGGTATCGACCATGGGGCCGGACTCGACGGTGTAGCCGATACCGCAGAAGATGTCCTCGGCCTCCTCGATGATCTGCTTGATCAGGTGCTGGTGACCGATCTGCGGACGGATGCCCGGCAGCGTGATGTCGACGGCCTCGTGCTCGAGTGCGTGCTTGAGGGCGGCGGCCTTCATCTCGGTGGTGCGCTCGTCGAGCATGCCCTCGATCAGTTGGCGCATCTCGTTGGCGCGCTTGCCCATCATGGGACGATCCTCGGGGGCGAGCTTGCCCATCATGCGCATCAGGCCGGTGATACGGCCCTTGCGGCCGAGCAGCTCAACGCGCGCGGCCTCGAGCTTGGCGGCGTCGTCAGCGCTAGTGACGAGCTCCTTGGCCTCTTCCTCGAGTTTGACCAGATCATCAATCAGACTCATGTCTTCCCTTTCGTCTCTCGCACATCCGCGCTCCGGGACGGCTGACGCCGCCCGATGTTGCGGATGCGCGGCCCGGTTCGGTAACAAAAAAACCGCCCTCGGGCATGTACATTGCCCAAGGACGGTTGAATTCCGCGGTACCACCTTGTTTGACCCGGCGGATGTCTGGCCCGCCGCGCCCACTCTGTGCCTCTTGTCGCGAGGCTCACGGCTTCCCTACTGGGACTTTGCTGCCACTGGCCGCGTGCCCGTTGAGGTCGCTGCTCGGGAGTGAACGCTTGGCCCTTGCCACCGCAGGAAGGCTTGCAGCCCATGACCTTCCCTCTCTTGCCGGCGACGCGGCGGGCAAAACCCTCTCCGTCAACGCATTGGGCTATAGGATAACACATTTCGCGAGCGCATCGCCGCGTTCCGTTTTGTTCGCGCTGGGTACAAGGCAGCTAGCTGTGCAAACTGGCCGCGCACCCGCCTGCGGCGCTCGGCCTGCGAGATTAAGGATACGGTATGGGAAAGAAACTCGATAAGAAGGCCAAGGCCGCCGTGGCAAAGGCCGCCAAGGGCGTCAAGGCCGCTAAAGTCGACAAGGCCGTCAAAAAGTTCCGCAAACTCGAGGGCAAGCTGTGGACTCGTGAGTACCTGCTCAAGATTGCCGAGTTCGATGGAGCGACGATTGCTCCTGCCAACGGCGCTGCCGCCCGTGCCGACGCCATGGGCACGCTTGCCGGCGAGCATCACAAGCTGCTGACCAGCGAGAAGTCCGTTGAGCTCGTACGCTCGTTAGCGCGCGAGACGGTTGCAGGCGGACACGTAGACGACCCGCAGCTGCTCGACGAGATCCGTGTGCTCGGCCGCGACCAGCGCGAGGCAAGCGT
>DBFWDM010000015.1:0-11807 GCA_048484635.1 Collinsella sp. | reverse complement strand
CTCGTACTCGGGGTGGGCGTCGAGCGCCGGCTGGATGGTGCCGAGGATCTCGGTCGCGGCCTGGATGAACTCAGGCTGCTCGGGATAGCGGGCCTTGAGCTCTTCGAGAACTTTCTGCGTGTAGCTCATGCTTCCTCCAATTGATGGAAAAGAAAAGTGTCGTTCGAGGCGCCCCATGCGCCGCGAGCTTTATCGAGTATGGATAATATCGCACTGTTGCGGCAAAGTTACGCATAAGCCGACGAGCGGATGTTTCGTTTTGATTACGATGCAGGTAGAAGCGTTTTTGAGTGCCTGACGTGCAAAACCCGTGTTTCAAACCTGTTTCGTCCACGTGTTCCAAACCACCACATTGGGGACAGGCACCTTTGTGGTGGTGTTGGTGGTTAGAGGACGAGCTGGTGGTAGTCGGCGGGGGTTACGCGGCCCTCGGTGGCGGCGCGGAAGGCAGAGAGCGCATCGCCCGAGAACGGCATGGCCCAGCACAGTCCGCAGCCGGCGGTGATGGAGCCGGGCAGCGGCATGATGCGCCCAGGAACACCGGCGGCAAGGCACAGCTGTTCGCATTCCATCACATCGAAGGTGCTGTCGAACGACACGATGATTTTGCGTTCATGGTCGAGAGCATCACCGGACGGGCCTTCGCGGTGTGCATCGCGATACGCCGCGGCGGCCGCTTCCTCTTCCGCAGTATGTCCACAGCCACCGCAACCGCAGGTACAGGGTTCGGACCCGTCGCAAGTGCAAGGTTCTCCCGTGTCGGGACAAATATCGTGAGACATGGCAACTCCAATCGTCTAGGCGAGTAACTCGGCCGCCGCAAACTCCTCGGGCGTATTGACGTTCTCGAAGCAGAGCGTCGAGCCCGCGGCCTTAACAATCTGCGGCTCATCCATATAACCGGCCTGAACGCGATTGATCAGGCAGCGAATGCGCTGTCGGTCGCAGGCAAGCAGCTCTTGGGCAACCGGCGCACAAGCGTCACGGCGCCAGACGGCGCAAAGCGGCTCAATCCCTTGCTCCTCGCGTGGCACGCACACGTCGATCGCCTCGGCCTCAAAACGATCGGCAAGCGCGCCGATGAGTTCCGGCGAGACAAACGGCATATCGCAGGCGACGATCGCCACGAGCGGCAATCGGGCCGCGGCCAACGAGCTCGCGATGCCGCGCATGGCACCGGCGGGACCGTCGACGTCCATCACCACGCGGGGTCGCAGGCCATCAAACATAAGCTCCTCAAGGTAGGCAAGCTCGCAAGGGCGCGACGTCGTCACAACCAGCTCGCCGGCAACCTGAGCCAGCCGACCCAGCACGCGCTCGATGAGCGGCTCGCCGCAAAACGACATCCGTGCCTTATCGCAGCCCATGCGCGACGACAACCCGCCCGCCTGGACGACACAAGAAAGATCGGACCGTCTTACGGTAGTCATACGGCAAACCACCCCCATCGGCATGCTCAAAACCCAGCACACGAAGCCAAATACCGTCGCCGATAAAGCGGGCGGCACGGCAAACCCATGCAAAAACAAAACAGCGCCTTTGCGGCACGCAGCAAGACCGCGAGCACAAAAGCGCTGGTAGCGTATGGCGGGAACGTATGTGAATCGAACACATCCAAGACGTTTTGCACGCCTCGCAACGGTTTTGAGGACCGCGGAGCCCACCGGAGCCCATCCGTTCCCAAGTGCGGCGGTATTTTACCAAACCGAGCAGCCAATCTAGCGCAGGGACCTCAGGCCGCCGGCGTCCTTGTCGAGCACCGTAAAGCGCACGGCATCCAGGTGCTCCAAGATGCTGATGGCACGTTTGCGCGACACACCCAGGGCCTCGCGCAGTACGCTCGTGGTGGCAGCACCGCCGGCTGCCTCAATGGCGGCGGCAACAAGCTCGCGCGCATGGGCCTCGGCGGCAGCGGACAGGGCAACGTCGCGCTCGACCTTAACGATCGAGCGATTGAGCGAGAGCTCGCGCAGGGCACGCGTCATGGTGTCGCGGCCGAGCTGCAGCTGTTCGCCCACCTCGGGAAGCGCCGGTGCGTCCAGGCCAGCCTCGTCAAGCAGCGCGACGATGCGCTCGCAAGCCTCTCGCACCACGCGTGCCGCCGCGGCGGCCGAATGCGGATCGAATACCTCGGCGCCCTCGGCGGCACACACGCCACGCGAGCAGCCCTCGGCAATCAGAGCCGCGGCAACGCCATCATCAGCGGCAGGCCACGCAGCATGGGCAACGGCGCCGGGCGTAAAGCCCGTTTCCTTGGGGGCCGCCGCGTGCATGGCTGACAGGGTCGCCGCCAGTGCATCCATCGCAGCGTCGAGCACCACGGCGTCCGCCAAGTAGTCCGCATCACCCACAGCAAGCTTGCGAACAGAGCCCTGCGCCACCAATCCGCGCAGTGCGGCATCGGCCTCGCCGACACCAAGATCCAAAGCGTCGGCAACATCAACCGCCGTAACCGGCAGCATCTGCAGCGCCAGCCAAGCGCCCACACCGCCCGCGGTATCGCCGGACTCAAGCGCCGCAAACAGTGCGCGCTCGCCGGCAGAAAGCTCGCGCGAGCGACGGCAGCGCGAAAGCAGCACGCGCCCGCCGCCAATGAGCATGACGGGCGAATACGACAGCACCACAGCATGGTCTCCGGCTCGCAGCGGCAGCGGCTCCTCCAAGCGCACCTGCACGGTACGGGTCTCGCCCACCGCAATGGGGGCCTCACCCTCCAAAAGCATGATGCGGCCGACAACCTCGGCTGTACCCGCCATCACATGCACACGCGCGCCCGACTCGAGCACGCGCGGCCTGGTGCCCTCGCGGCCCAGGTAGGTGAACGTCATCATAAAGCGCAACGTCTGGCCAAAGCGGTCCGCCACGCCCAGCATCTCGCCACGGTCAAGCGCCGCGACACCGTCACCAACTAGGTTGAGCGCCACACGCTGACCAGGCAGCGCGCGCGGCGTATCGCCATGCACCTGAATCCCGCGCACGCGACAGACCGTACGCGACGGCAAAGCCATCAGCTCGTCGCCCACCGCAACCGGCGCATCGTGCAGCGTTCCCGTTACGACAGTGCCGACGCCCTTAATCGTAAAGCAGCGGTCAATCGGCAGGCGCGGCGCGGCATCGGTGCGCTCGGCACGGTCGCGGCAGGCATCCCAGCAGGCACTTACCTGCTCGTCGAGCACCGCAAGCAGCCCGTCGATTCCCGCGCCGGTCTTGGACGACACGGGCACAATCGGCGCACCCGCAAACACGGTACCCGACAAAAAGTCATCGACATCGAGCTCGGCAAGCTCGAACATCTCGGCATCGGCCAGGTCGCACATGGTCAGCGCGACCACCATATGCGTAACGCCCAGCAGCTCCAGCACATGCACGTGCTCGCGAGTCTGCGGCATCACGCCCTCAACGGCCGAAACCACCAGCACGGCAACGTCGATGCCTGTCGCACCCTGTACCATAGCGCGCAGGTAATGCGCGTGGCCCGGCACGTCGACAAGGCCAACGATCTTGCCGCTCGGCAGTGCCAGTTCGCCAAAGCCCAGCTCCACCGTCATGCCCCGGCGACGCTCGACCTCCAGGCGATCGGGATTCTTGCCGGTCAGCGCCTCGATCAGTGCCGACTTACCGTGGTCGACGTGACCCGCCGTGCCAACGATAACGGGACACTCCACCAGCGCCTGAACCTCACTCATCGAGCAATCGCCTTCTTAACGCACGCAATGAGCGTCGATGCCGCTGTCTCGATATCGCGGTCGCCCACGAGCGTACGGACGTCAAACAAAATGCGATCGTGCGAGGTTCGTGTGACGACCGGAGTGTCGAAATCTTGGACGAGCGAGCGCTTGAGTGCGTCAACGGAAAGACGCTCATCGACAAGACGCACGGCAACGCACATGGTGGGCAACTCGACGGTAGGCAGCGAGCCGCCGCCGGGAGTCGACGACTCCTCGACGATTTCCACCTGCACGGCACACGGGCAGCCAGCCTTATCGAAGCCCGCCACCATCAGCTCGCGCAGCTTGCGTGCGCGACGCTCCAGATGAGCCTGCGGAAGCGTGAGCATGTTGAGCACCGGCACCTCACGATGGGCCACATCCGCCCCATCCATGTAAATGCGCAGTGTAGCCTCGAGCGCCGCGAGTGCGAGCTTGCCCGGGCGCAGGGCACGCATAAGCGGATGCGACCCGCAGGCCTGGACCAGATCGCGACGGCCCATGATAATGCCCGCCTGCGCGGCGCCCAGCAGCTTATCACCCGAGCACGACACGATATCGAGCCCTGCCGAAACCGAAGCCGGCGTGGTTTCTTCGCCGCCGCGCACCAAGATGTCGTCGGGCAACAGCGCGCCCGAACCCTGGTCCTCGTAGAACAGCAGACCATGCTTGTGGGCCAGGGCGGCAAGCTCCCGAGAGCCCACTTCCTCGTGAAAGCCCTCGATGCGATAGTTGGAAGGATGGACCTTGAGGATCATGGCCGTATCGGGCGTAATGGCTTGCTCATAATCTGTCAGGTGTGTGCGGTTGGTGGCGCCGACCTCGACGAGCTTGGCACCCGAAGCCGCCATGACATCGGGGATGCGGAAGCTGCCGCCAATCTCGACAAGCTCGCCGCGGCTGACGATAACCTCTTTGCCCGCGGCATGGGTCGCCAGCACCAGCAGCACAGCGGCGGCATTGTTGTTGGCCACGAGCGCGTCCTCGGCACCGGTGAGTGAGCGGATCAGCTGCGCGGCGTGCTCCTTGCGCGACCCGCGCGAACAGGTGTCGACGCTGTACTCGAGCGTGCTATACCCGCGCGCGACCTCGGCCACGGCTTTGGCAGCTGATTCCGCGAGCGGGGCGCGACCCAAGTTGGTATGGATAACCACACCCGTGGCGTTGACGGCGGGACGCAGGCTCGGCAGCGCAGAGCGGTGCGCACGCCACTCGATGGCCGAGGCCAGCTCGCGCTTGGAACGCGGGGCGGCACCGGCGCGAATGGCGGCGCGCTCCTCGTCGAGCTCGGCCGTAACGGCGGCATGGACTACCGCGTCGCACGTCTCCCCCGCCGCCTTCACGACCGGCCACTCGGCAAGCAGCTCGTTGACGGAGGGAATGGCACGCAGGCGGGCGCGCACCTCATCGGACATGTTCTGGCTATCGCTCATGTGCGACCTTTCAAAAAATACGTGGATCAATCAAATACATCAGCTGAGTCAATTACTCGTCATTATCCCCGTGCGTGGCAATCTTTTCCACGCGAACTGCGTTTTCCTGGGTAAGCGCGGCGCCCGTAATGGGGTCCCAGCGCAGCGGCGTGTGGTCGAGCGGACCGACGCCAAGTGCCTGGGCTCCATCCGCGCCGGCGCCAAACGAACGCCCGCCCGGAGCCGCCGACGTAAAGATGCACGCCGGATGTAGATAGGGTGTGGTCTCCACGCGTACGCGGTCGCGGCCCATGTCGCTTACCAGCTCGACGACCTCGCCATTGGCGATACCCATGCGCGCAGCGGCATCGGCATTCATCTGCACGGCATCCAGATCCGAGCCCGCCTCGGCGGCACCCGCCGCAGCAAGTCTGCGCGAAGTGTGCGACTCAAAGGGTCGGTTGCCGCTAATGAGGCGAAACATCCCCGGCCCTGGCTCCACCATCGGGGCAATCCAGCCGGGCACACGACCCAGGCCGGCGCGCTCCCATACATCGCTTACCAGCGCAATCTTGCCGCCGTCGAGCGGAATCACAGGCTCGCCCGTACGCGGCGGCAGTTGCACGCCCGTGTCAGCCCAACCGCGCTCCTTGAGCGCAGTGAGGTCGATCCCAAACGGAGCCACCTGGGCAGCCGCCAGATCGTCAGACGTAAACTGGAAGTACTCACCCACGCCGCAGGCCGCAGCCAACCCGGCAAAGATCTCCCGACCGGGACGCGTGTCGCCATGCAACACGGGCAGCACGGCGTTGCGGTAGAACACGCGCGCATCGTTGGCGCCCGTCACCGTTCCCACGCCGCGGTCAGCCTCCAGATACGTCACGTCGGGCAGCACGAAGTCAGAAGCACGCGCCGTCTCGGACCAGCGAATATCAATCGTCACGAGCAAGTCGAGCTGCTGCAAAATACTCAACCAAGCCTGTGCATTGCCATAGCCCGCACCGGGGTTACTGGCATAGACGATGAGCCCACGCAAATCGCCGGCAAGAATCGACTGGCCGATGGTCGTGCACAGGCCGCGCACCGGATCGACCAGTGGATAGCGCTCGGACCCCAGCTTGGGTCCGCGAGGCACCGGCGGCGTCGCAAAGCGTGCGGGATCGAGGTCGCCCAACACAAGCGGCGTGGGCGGATTGAGGGCGCCGCCCGCGTGTCCGATGCAGCCCAGCAGCACATCGACCAAGCAGATAGCGCGCGCGGTCTGGGTGCTATTGGCATACGCGATACCGATGCCACCATGAAAACCCGCATCCACCACAGCGGCAGGCGCGGCGGCAGCGAGATCGCGCGCCGTGGCGACAATCTCTGCGGCCGGCACGTCGCACATCGACTCGGCCCACTCGGGCGTCCAAGCACTGGCCGCCTGCACCAGCTCGTCAAAACCCGTGGTATAGCGGGCAACGAACTCGTGGTCGTACAGGCCCTCGGCAATGAGCACGTGGACAATACCCAACAGCAGCGCCAAGTCGCAGCCCGGACGCACGCGGAGCCAGCGATCGGCAAGCGCGGCCGAACCGCTGCGCCGGGGGTCAACCACGATGATCTTCGCCCCGCGCCGGCGCGCATCGTTGAGCGCATCGACGGCCCCCATCGTCGATGAATCGACGATGGAACGCCCCAGGTACATGATGCAGTCGGTATGCGCCAGGTCGGAGGCGGGGCTGTAGCCCAGGCTGTGCTCCCATCCGGTGAGACGACTTACCTCGCAGGCACCATCGGCACCGTACACGTTGGGCGAACCCAGCGCATGCATAAAGCGATAGGCCCAGTAGCGGTCGAACGAGGGAACGCCGAGCGTCATGCCCAGTGCACGAGGCCCGCACTCGTCAACAATCCCCAAAAGACGCTCGGCAATCTGCGCGAATGCCTCGTCCCAGGTAATCGCATCGAACCCCGAGCCATCCCGGCGGCGTCGCATGGGGTGCACAATGCGGTCACGCTCGTCAAACGGCATTGCCAGGCGATGCCGTCCGCGGGCGCACAGGGCACGCGCCGCGCACGGATGCCCCGGCACCGGCAACTCGGCCACCACACGTCCATCCTCAACATGGGCCGCAAAGGCGCAATCGGCATAGCATCCCCCGCATGTCGTCACCACGGAGCGACCGTCATGCATAGTTCTCGATGCCATCTCGATTATTCCTTCCAGCTCAGGGGTTCAGGCCCCACCGCACCACAGCTCTGCCGCCAGCTGCCGCGACGCAAAGCCCGCAGCATCTACCGCAGCAAGACACGAAGAGCCTCCCAAAAGGCAAACGCCCCTCGGGAGGCCCGTACGTCATTCCGGCTTATTACGCCTCGGACTTCTTGGCGTAGACAAACCAGTAGCCGAGCGCGACCAGAACCGCGCCGCCCACGATGTTGCCCAGCGTGGCGGCGGACAGGTTAAACGCAATGCCCGCAGCGTTGAGCGCATCGGCGCCGGCGACGTCGGCACCGTAACCGCATGCATGCATCACGGCGCCCATAGGCAAAAAGTACATGTTGGCGACGCAGTGCTCAAAACCGCAGGCCACAAAAGCGGCGATGGGCAGCAAAATGCCCACAACCTTATCGACCACGGTCTTGCCGGCGGTACCGATCCACACGGCCAGGCACACAAAGATGTTGCACAGGATGCCGCGGAAGAAGATCGTCCCCCAGTCGATCGTCACCTTGCCGGCGGCGACGCCCACCATGGAGTTGGCGACCGCCTCGCCGTTGAGCTTATAGATGCCGGCCATGTACACCAAAAAGACGATGAACAGAGCACCGACAAAATTGCCGACCCACACGACGATCCATGCCTTAAGCATCTGGACCAAGGTGATCTTTTTGCTCTTGAGCGCGCAGACCATAAGCGAATTGCCGGTGAACAGCTCAGCGCCGCACACCAGCACCAGCACCAGGCCCAGGCAAAAGCACAGGCCGCCCACGACGCGCTGGGCGCCCCAGCCCAGCGTGCTATCGCTCAAGAACACGGTAAAGAACAGGCCGCCGAAGGCAATAAACGCACCGGCGAACATTGCCAACAGAAAGGCCTTTGCGACCGGCAGGTTGGCCTTGGTCACGCCGGCGGCCTCGGTCTTGGCCTCGATCGCGGCGGGCGCCAGGCAATCGGGAGCGGGATATTCTGCCTTGGAATCTGCCATGTCAATCACTTCTTTTCTAATCAGCAGGGACAAGCGCTCCTATTGCTCTTGCCCCAAGCGGACAAAGTGGGAAAAGTCGTTGGCGGCCACGGCGTCGTACACGGCGTCGACGGCGTCAAAGACTTCCGGGGACATGGGGTTGTAGAACTCCGTGTCGCCCGGTTGAATCCCAACGAAGACGATATCATCACACGATTGCTCAATTTCCTCGATCAGAATCGACAAAGGAAGCGAATGCGTGGTGAACATCGACTTGCGGGCCACATCGCGCTTGTCGAGCAAACGGATGGACCCGACGGGCAGCGCCATGTCGGCAGCATCGACCAAGACCAGACGCGGCGGACGCTCGCGCTTGACCTCGATGATGTCGTCCTCGGGCGTTTGGCCTCCGTCGATGGTGTACCAACCGGCGATGGGTGCGTCCTCCATCTTTTTGGAGAGCACGGGGCCGGCGGCATCGTCGGCACGCAGCACGCTTCCCGCCGTGAGCACGATACCCGCAAACGGAGCGCCGTTCACACGACCATCCACAACGCGACCCATTACTGCAACCTTCCCGTCAGATACACGCCCGACACATCGCGCACGCGCTCCACCAGATCGCGGAACTTCATTAAGAACGCGACCTGCTGGGCATGCAGGCCAAAGTCGTCATCGAACACCGAGATGCCGGCCTTGGCAGAACCGCGAAAACCGCGCTCGTCGAGCAACGCATCGCAGGCCTCGAGCAGTGACGGCACCGCCGCCTTGTCGAGCTGGCACTCGCCAAAGGAGCGGATGGCCTCAAACTTGGTTTTGGCCTCCCCCTCCGGCAACGCGTCGACGAGCGAATAGAACACATCCACCGGCACCGACAGGCGCGGCTCAAAGCAATCGAGCACGCCGGTGTGGTGGCCCACGGCGAGCGTGTAGTACAGCACGTCGCAGGCCTCCTGGGGAACATCTTCCTCGGTCTCCACAAACTTACGCGTGAGCTCGTAGAAGACCACCTGGTCGGGTGAGTGACCCAGGCAGGGGTCGGCGACGCCCTCGGCGGCCTCGTCGCTTGCGCGCGAGGCATCGCCAAAAGAGCCGCCGAGCATGCCGGGGCCCGCAAAGTAACCAGAGCGGTCTGTGAGCTCCATCTAGCGACCTCCGGCCAGCACCAGATCCTGCAGCGCCGAGTACACCTCGACGCGGCGCGGATCGTCCTGCTTGTCGATGAGCAGCGCCATGGCACCGCGGATATCGCCCTTGGGCGCACCCTCGAGCGTATCCATAAACTCGTTGGCCAGATCGCGGCCGTAACGGTAACCGCTCATGGCGCGAGCTTCGCGCTCGATGGCAACACGCAGCTTGTACGGCACGCCGGGGTGCAGGATATCGGCCTGCTCGCCAGCGGCCTCCACCGTGGTCTCGGCATGGAGCTTTTGGTCCAGCAGACCAAGTGCCATGGCAAAGCCGTAGACGGTCTGCGCGGGGCTGGGCGGGCAGCCGGGGATGTAGACATCGACCGGCAGGATTTTGTCCGTGCCGCCCCAGACGCAGTAGTTGTCGTAGAAGATGCCACCGGTGCAGCCGCACGCGCCATAGGACACCACGATCTTGGGATCGGGTGCGGCCTCAAAGGCACGCAGGGCCGGCATGCGCATGGCACGCGTCACGGCACCGGTGTACAGCAGCACGTCGGCGTGACGGGGCGAGGGCACGACCTTGATGCCAAAGCGCTCGACGTCGAAGACGGGCGTGATGGAACCGAAGATCTCGATCTCGCAGCCGTTGCAGCCGCCGCAGTCGACACGGTAGACGTACACCGAGCGCTTGATCTTCTTAAGAAGGGTCGCCTTGGCCTCCTCGATGCTCTCATCGAGCTCGATCTTGGTCGGGCGGTACTGAAGCCGCTCGGGCAAAAGCGTGGGTTCGGCCATGGTTACTCCTCCTTCGTTTCAAAATCCATGATGATGCCCTCGACCGGCGCAGGACCGGCGGGAATCTCGGGCGCATCGGGGTTGAGCTCGCGGTCGATATACTCCGGGTTCACGCCGTGGCCGCCCAGATACTCCATGCCGGGGCCCTGGGGCTCACCGGACGCAAGCGTCTCGTTGGCAGCCATGCCGTGCGCGTTGCCGGTCTTTACGGCCGAGGCGGCGCGCAGGGCGTCGAGCTCGCGCTTGCACTCCTGGCACATACCGACGGTACGGGCAGCCTGCTCGGCCTCCATGCCGCCGGCCTTTTGCAGCAGGCGCTTGGCGTAGTCAATCTCCTTGTGCGGGGCAAACGGCTTGCCGCAACGCGAGCAGTGCTCTAGCGTATAGACGCTCTTGCTGGTGAGGTCGTCCTTGCTCATGACGGCCAGCTCAAACTCCTCGGTGAGCTTGATGGCCTCCATGGGGCAGGCCTCCTCGCAGCGGCCGCAAAAGATGCAGCGACCGTAGTCGATCGACCAGGTGATGGTATCGGCCGCCAGGTCGGTGTCCATGCGGATGGCATCGGCCGGGCACGCCACGCCGCAGGCACCGCAGGCGATGCAGAGCTCGGCGTTGTGCTCGGGTTTGCCGCGCATGTCCTTGTTGGTGGGAAACGGCGCAAACGGGTACTTGACCGTCGCGTCGCCGGCCTTGGCGTTAACCTTCCAAAGCTTCAGCATATTAGAGCGCCTCCTCATCGAGCGGAGCGGCTATGGTGCCCTCGCCCGCAAGCGGCGACTTGTCGCGCCAGACGTTCTCGAACTGCTCCTTGTCGAGCACGTGGTCGCGCTTGGCGGCGACATCGGTCACCGTCACGCGGTCGGTGCAGGAGTAGCACGGGTCGAGCGAGCCGACGATCAGCGCCGCGTCGCCCACGGTGTTGCCGCGGAACATGTAGCGCAGGACCGGCCAGTTACTGTACGTGGCGGCCTTGGCGCGCCAGCGGTAGCACTTCTGGTTATTGCCGAGCATGGCCCAGTGCACGTCCTCGCCGCGCGGCGCCTCGGTGGCGCCGATGGCGTACTTGTGCGGGGTGTACTCCCAATCCGAGGTGAGGATGGGGCCCGACGGGCAGTTCTCGAGCATGGTCTCGATCATGTCGATCGAATCGTAGACCTCCTGGATGCGGACGGCGGTACGGCCGAAGGCATCGCAGGTGTCGGCCGTGGCGGCGTGCATCTTTTGGACGTCCGGATCGGCGTAGCCGTCGAAGGGATGGTCAAAGCGCACGTCGCGGGCATAGCCCGAGCCACGCATGAGCGGGCCGACCGGCGAGAAGTCGCGTGCGATCTTGCGATCCAAGATGCCGATACCGCTCGTACGCTCAATAAAGTTGGGCGTGGAGAGCAAGACGTCGACAAGTTCCTGAACCTCGGAGCGCAGCTGATGGATGGTCGTGAGCGTGGAGAGCTTTTGCTCGGCCAGAATGTCGCGACGCACGCCGCCGATCACGTTGAGGCCGTAGGTCTTGCGGTGACCGGAGAGCTTCTCGGCCAGGTCCATGGACTTCTCGCGGACGCGGAAGAACTGCTGGAAGCCGGAGTCGAAGCC
>DBFWDM010000014.1:0-5024 GCA_048484635.1 Collinsella sp. | reverse complement strand
CGATGGCCGCGTGCTCATCGATGACCTTTCGTTCACCCTGCCGCGCAACGGCATCGTGGGCGTGATCGGCCCCAACGGCGTGGGCAAAACCACGCTGTTCAAGACGATTGTGGGTCTGGAGCCGCTGACTTCGGGCGAGCTTGAGGTGGGCGAGACCGTCAAGATCTCCTATGTCGACCAGAACCGTTCCGGCATCGACCCCGATAAGAACCTATGGGAGGTCGTCTCGGACGGCCTGGACCACATGATGGTCGGCGAGACCGAGGTTCCGAGCCGCGCTTATGTGGCGAGCTTTGGCTTTAAGGGCCAGGACCAGCAGAAGCGCGCTGGCGTACTTTCCGGTGGCGAGCGCAACCGTCTGAACCTGGCGCTCACGCTCAAGCAGGGCGGCAACCTGCTGCTCCTCGACGAGCCTACGAACGACCTCGACGTCGAGACGCTGTCCTCGCTCGAAGCGGCGCTGCTCGAGTTCCCGGGCTGCTCGGTGGTCATTAGCCATGACCGTATGTTCCTGGACCGCGTCGCCACGCACATTCTGGCGTGGGAAGGCACCGACGAGAACCCGGGCAACTGGTATTGGTTCGAGGGCAACTTCGAGGCCTATCAGGCCAACCGCATCGAGCGCCTGGGCGAGGACGCGGCCCAGCCGCATCGTATCCACCGTAAGCTGACGCGCGACTAGATCGTTACGCGGTTTTCCAAACCGCGTAACTGCTCGACGCTGCGCAGGTCGCAAGCACCCCATCTTGCCGTTCAAGCCGTCGCTCGCGTACCGAAGTACGCGTCGCTCCTCTTTCACGGCAACCTGGGGCACTTGCGGCCCGCTCGCTGTTGGTTACGCAACATCAACAAATAAAAACGGCTCAAATCCTGATTTGGATTTGAGCCGTTTGTCGTTACTGCTCGGGTTCTTCGACTTTATCGATGGTCCAGGTGGATCCGAGGCCACCGGTGGTGTTGCGGCGGACGCGCACGGTAACTTCGTGGCGCTCGCCGGCCTGCGTGTAGCGCAGGGGGAAGCTTGCGCGGTTTCGCGCGGCCTCGATGGTACCGCGCTCGCGGGCGATCCAGTAGTACTCGCCGACGATGCCGAGGGTATCGGCGCCGTAGGGGAGATAGGTCGACAGCTGGTGTAGCAACGGACCGGGGCAGAAGACCTCGGTTGCGAAATCGACGGGGAAGTCCTCGGGGATGGCAGGTGCTGCGGGTGCGGGGACCGGAGCCGGTACAGGTGCGGGAATCTGGTCATAGACAGGTGTGGATGCGGACTCGATGACAGGCTCAGGCTCAGGCGCCGCTTCCGGCTTAGCTGCGGAATCTGTCGGCTCCACGGGGACGGACGTGTCTTCGGTCTCGGTTTTGGTCTTGGCTTGAGGGGCATCCTTTGCCTCGACAGATGGCTTTGTCTCGACCGGCGTGGATGCCATGGTGGTGATGCCGGCATTGGCGTTCTCGGGGTCATAGACGACCGTGAGCGAGATGGCGGGCTGCGGCGTCTCGGGCTCCGGCGCCGACTCGGTAGCGTCTTGATCTGCGGGCTCGTCGGACTGATCGTCCTCGGCCTCGTTGCCAAAGACATCGCTGTTTTGGAACGTAGACGTCTCGGGCTGGTCAGCGGCTTCTTCGGTTGTCGACTTGGGCGCTTCGTTGAGCTCCACAGTGGCTTCCTGCTCGGATATGACTTCGGGATCGGTCGATGCGGCGATTTCGGTTTCGGCTTCTGCCGTTACCTCAATAGCGACTTCGATCTCTGTCTCGGGCTCGGGTTCCGGCGCGGCTTCAACCATGGCTTCGGGCTCGGGACGCTTAACGTGCTTGGGGCGTACGGCCTTGAGGTCCTTTTCGCCGCGTTTCTTCTTTTTGTAGGACTGCTTGGCGCCCTTGGCAGCCTTGGGCTTGTCCTCGCCCTTGGCAAGGGCGGTATCCCAGGCCTCGTTGGCGATGACGGTGGCATACAGGCGGCCGCCCTTAAAGACGGTCAGCTTAATGCAGTCGTTGAGCTCCTCGAGCAGCTCGCGCGTGGACTCGAAGCCCAGGTCATAAGCGGTCATGTCGCCGGCGGCGAGCGCCTCCTCGACCTGCGTCATAAACGTTTGCTTGCCGCATCCGATTGCATCGCGTAGCAGGCGATACAGATAGATGTGGTTGCCCAGCGAAAGCGTGGGCCTAACTATTGTCTTGCTCATGGCAAATCTCCTCTTTACACACCAAAGCATCTTACCATCGCATGGTGTTCGCCATGGCGGCGCCCAAGGCAAACGGGCGCGAACCGCTTTCGATTCGCGCCCGTTGTACAGGTCGGTTATCTATGAGAGGCAAATGTGCTTAGTTGCCCGATGCCGTGCCTTGGCTCGAGCTGTCAGATGCCGTGCCGGACGCGGTTCCGCTCGAGCTGTTCGAGCTGTTGGTGTTGTTGCTGTCTGCTGTGCCCGTTCCCGAAGTGGTGTCGCTCGTCTGGCCGCCCGTGCTCGGCTGCGAACCGCCAGTCGTTTGGCTTAAGTCGGTCGTGCCGGACGGCGTGCTGCTGTTGGCCGTAGAGGAATCGGTGCCCTGCGATTGGTTTTGGGTGTTCGAGGACGAATTGGCAGAGGTAGAACTGTCTTGCGTATCGTCCGTCTGTGCCTGCTGATCCTGCGACTGGGTGTTGCCATTTGCATCGCTCTCGGTCGTGCGCGACGACAGGATTGGCTCGGGACGCTCGCCCAGACCCTCACCGGCGGTGGTTATAAGGATGGCGCCGGTGCAGGCGATGACCGCGACGATGGCGATGGCGATTGAGAAGACGATGACCTTCTTTTGCGTCTGGCTGCGCTCTGCCACGGCCTTGGCGCGCAGGCTGTTAGGGGCGACGCGCGCCGTGGTCGCACGCCCCGCAACCTGGCGCATCTCCTGCGTAGTCGCGGCGCCGCCCAGGTGCTCCTCGGCATTAAGCTCAACGGGCTCATAGGCGCCGGCGGGGTAGTCGACGTCGGCGTGCGTACCTTTGAGGGCTTTGGCGCTGGCAGAGATAAAGTGGCGGTAGACCTGCGAGGACACAACGGTGATGACCGAGCTCACGGCGGCGCCAATTACTGAACCAGCGATACCAATCTTGGAAGCAAGCGCGACGCTTGTGGCGGCGGCTGCGGCGCCAGCGATGATCTGAGGAATGGAAATGTCATCGAACAGGCCCTTTTTGGGCGCGATGGCCATGGTCTGTCCGATGGAATGGTTTTCGTGAACGCCGTTGTTGAGCGCGGCCGGTGTCATGACGCGCGTGCGCGGCGCGTCGGTGTACTTGGTTGTCATACGGGGTCCTCCCGGTGTAAATCTGCTTCGTTTCATGCAGCCATCAGGGTACCCACCAGATGTGAATCGTACGTGACATTTAACAGATACCATCAACTCATCAATAGCTCACCAAGTTGGTGGGATGCGGTTCCACCCGGTGGTTGAACTACAATAGGGCTTGCTAATTGTGTTGAATAGCGTCTACGCACGGGAGCATTCTTATGAATCTTCACCTTTCTCAGTCTGATGGCTTTTTGCGTGTGGCGGCGGCGTCGCCGCAGATTCGCGTTGCCGATGTCGAAGGCAATGCCGAGGTTGCGCTGGCGGCTGTTCGCGATGCTGCCGAGCGCGGCGTTCGTGCGTTGGTGCTGCCCGAGCTTAATCTGTGCGGCTATACCGCGGCCGATCTGTTCCATAATCGCACGCTGCTGCATGCCTGTGAGACTGCTCTGGCACATATTCTCGATGAAACCCGCGAGCTGCCGATTGTCTTTACCGTCGGTCTTCCCGTTGCAGTTGCCGAGAATATCTACAACTGCGCCGCCGTGTGCTGCGCGGGCGAGCTTTTGGGCCTCACGGCCAAGAAGTATCTGCCCAACTATGGCGAGTTCTACGAGCGCCGCTGGTTTGCTCCGGCGCCCGCAGATCCTGTGTGGGTCGAGTTTGCCGGTCGGGGTCCGGTTCCGCTGGGTTCGGGGCTTGTCTACCGCTGCTGTGATGAAGGTGCCGAGGATATGGTGCTGGGCGTTGAGGTCTGCGAGGACCTGTGGGTGCCGGCGCCCCCTTCGACCGAGATGGCGCTTGCCGGTGCGACGGTGATCCTCAATCCGTCGGCTTCGGACGAGATTATCGGTAAGGCGGATTACCGCCGCAGCCTCATTTCCAACCAGAGCGCGCGCCTGTACTGCGCCTATGCCTACGCGGACGCGAGCGAGGGCGAGTCCACGACCGACATGGTCTTTGCGGGCGAGAACCTCGTCTACGAAAACGGCTCCAAGCTCGCCGCGACCAAACTGCTTACCTGCGATATGGCCATCGCCGACGTTGACCTTGACCGCCTGGTTGCCGAACGCCGTCGCTCGACGACGTGGACACGTACCGACGATGCTCCGGAGGCCACGACCGTTGAGTTTTCGTTTGAGGGCGTGCTGGCCGAAGAACCTGTCCTGCGCGATGCCTGCGACATCGACCGTGTCTTCCCGCGCGCGCCCTTTGTGCCGGCCGACCACGGCGACTTGGCCGAGCGCTGCGAGACGATCCTTGATCTACAGACTGCGGGCCTCAAGACCCGCCTCGCCCACACAGGTACCAAGGCTGCGGTCATC
Organism: Collinsella sp.; assembly: GCA_048484635.1. Lineage (GTDB taxonomy): Bacteria > Actinomycetota > Coriobacteriia > Coriobacteriales > Coriobacteriaceae > Collinsella. Next base: position 429 of record DBFWDM010000014.1, on the reverse strand, counting down.
GGCCTTTCGGGCGGCTTGGACTCCACGCTAGCGCTGCTTGTGACCGTGCGTGCCTTCGATGCGCTGGGGCTGCCGCGCACGGGTATCACGGCGGTTTCCATGCCCGGTTTTGGCACGACGCACCGCACTAAGTCCAATGCCGAGTCGCTCGCTCGTGACTTGGGTGTGAGCTTCCGCGAGGTCTCAATCCATGCTGCCGTGGAACAGCACTTTAAGGATATCGAGCATGATCCGGCCGTGCAGGACGTGACCTACGAGAACAGCCAGGCCCGCGAGCGTACGCAGATCCTGATGGATCTGGCCAACCAGGCTGGCGGTTTTGTCATTGGCACGGGCGACCTGTCGGAGCTGGCGCTCGGCTGGGCTACCTATAACGGCGACCACATGAGCATGTACGCCGTCAACGCGAGCGTGCCCAAGACGCTTGTG
>DBFWDM010000013.1:0-6850 GCA_048484635.1 Collinsella sp. | reverse complement strand
ATAGTGGACGAGATAGTCGAGAAGCGCGGTCTCAAGAAGGAGTAACATCGGGACTTGCAGCGACGGACCTCAGGACACTCTTACACCACGTCTGCGCGCGCGACCGTTGTAGGGTTCGCTCGGACGTCATTTTGGGTGGTTTTGCCTGCTACTAAAATGGTAACAGTACTCATATTTGCCCTTTTTTGCCCACAGACCTTTGAGGGTGCGGCGAAAAGGGCTTGTTTTGATTGTTTGGGGCAGGCGCGAGGCGCGGAAACGATGTCTGGAGCGACGGAGCGGCCTGGAATTCATCCGTAGAGGTCTTCATTGGCTGCGCCAGGAGTGTCCCTAGGTACCGGCACATAAGGAACGTCCCTAACTGCCGGAGGGGGCGTCTGCCGTGGCAGACGCCCCCTCCGGATGTGGGAAGTTTGCGCTGCAGGTTACTTGTCGGTGCCCAGCTTGTGTGGCTTGATAGCGAGAGCATTGACGAGCGCGTCGGTGGCGGACTTGACGGCTGCCGGTTGCGGATCGTTGACGTGATTCTCGGGGTGTACGGGCAGGTCCTTCTTGACAGCATCGTGGATCAAGTTGAGGTACTCAGTCACGCCAGTGGTCGATAGGTGCGTGCCATCGCCATCGAACAGGTCGTTGCGGTTAGCACTGTATCCGTACCAATCGATAACGCGCACGTTCTTGTAGCGCGTAGCGGCGTTGGCGATGGCCTGGTTGGTAGAGCCAGCCCACGGCTGCGGGCTGCGCGTGTTCACAAACACCACAATACGCCTATCTCCTGCATCGGCCATGATGGCGTCGATCTGGTCGTCGGTTACCAAGCCGTTGGTGCCCAGGGCAAAGACCACGATCTTGCCGGCAAGGTTCTGCTGGATATAGCCCTCAAATGTCGCACGGCCCGCATCGAACTGGCGGCCCTTTTCGGCATCGATATGGCTGTGCGGGAACACGCCGTCAAAGGTGTCCACGGCACGCAGCGACACGGAGTCGCCGATCATAAGCAGATCGTAGGAGCCATCGGGGAAGCCGTCGTTGTCCTTGTCGGTGTCGTCGGCCGCCTGCTGGTCGGTGGGCGCGGTGTTCTTGGCTTCCTTGTTCAGAACTTCGGCGCCCTCGCCGCTCAGCGCAGACGTCTCGGGCACAAAGATCAGGCCGCCCAGTGCAACGACCAACACGACAGCGCAGGCTGCGCAGACAGGGATGTGCGTGCGTGCCCAGTTGGCGGGCGTGGTGGTGCCATCGCGGAATTCGGCGACGGTGCGCCCAAAGGCGCCCTTCCTAAACGGAGTCTCGATAAAGCGATAGCAGCACTCTGCCACGGCGACCACCAACAACACCTGCAAAATGTACTGCCACCACGGCGTATCGTTGATGTTGGCGACCGGGTTCATGAGGAGCAGCAGCGGATAGTGCCACAGGTAGATGCTGTAGGAGCGCTTGCCAACCCACACGAGTGGCTCGGCGGACAGCGCGCGGGCAACCATTCCCTGGGGCTGCACGCAGGCCGCGATGACCATGAGCGTGAGGATCGAGCACAGCAGCGTGCCTCCGCGATACTGGAAGGCGGTGTAGCCGTTGGTGAGCGCGACCATGGCGGCAAGGCCAACCAGACCCACGACGCCCAACACATCGATGGATGCGGGCGAGGACCAAAAACGCACGAGGGCGCTCGGCTGTGCCGGGGCGGTCTCGGCTGCTTCGTCGGCCTTCTCGCCAGGCTTGCCCTCGGCGTTCTTGCCGTGCTTGGCGGCGCCAGCTAGGCGATTGAGCCCCAAACGACGAGCGAGACGCACCGGCGCCAGGTCGCGATCGGGGATAAAGGCCATCCAGGCACCCAGCAGCAGCGAGAACACACGGGTGTCGGTGCCGTAGTACACGCGGCTGGGGTCGGCGGCAGGGTTATAGAGCACCATCATGGCGATGGCGGAGACAGCAGCCAAGCCCAGAACCACGCGGCGCGTGTTGGGCTTGCTCACATGCATGGATACCATGGCAAACAGCAGTGGCGGCCAAATCAGGTAGAACTGTTCCTCGATGGCAAGCGACCAAAAGTGCGTGAGCGGCGAGGGGTCGCCCAGGGCATTGAAGTACGAGACGTTTTGGGCAATCTGCCACCAGTTGTTGAAGAACAGCAGCGACGGCAGGATGTCGGGACGCATCTTGGTGAGCATCACGTGGTTAAAGATAGTGCACAGCGCGCAGGTTACAAACACTACCGTTACCACGGCGGGGACCAGGCGACGGATGCGGCGAATCCAGAAGCTCTTGAGGTCGATGTGGCCGGTCTTAGCGACTTCGTTGAGTAGCAGGCGTGTGATCAGATAGCCCGAAAGCACAAAGAAGATCGTGACGCCGAGCAGACCGCCCTGCGCCCACGTGAGGTTGAGGTGATAGAGCACCACCGCGACGACGGCAAGCGTGCGCAGGCCGTCAAGGGCAGGGATGTAGCGGGACTTGGGGCGAGCAGGCGTCTGCTCCGCGGCGGGAGTGTTGGCGCGGCCCGCGTTGTTGGCAGAAGCGCGATGGGGCTCGCGGTGCGTCGCGGCTCGTTGGCACGGCGTTCGCTCTTCACGCGTTCGTGCGGCGCCGGCTCGTTGCCCGTGCGGCGTCGACCGCGCGAGCCCGATTGCGAGAATTGTTCCATAAAACATCATCCAATGACGAGAATAATCAGCACGTATTCATTGTAGCTGCCTGCTCCTGTGAATGCTTGCTGCTGGCGCAACCTCAAGGGTGCGTTCACATCAAAGTGAACTAAAGTTATAGAGGTGCGAAGGCGCGCAATCGACGGTCGACGGTGGGTGCAAAGCCCGCAGATGAGGAGGTTTCCATGGCAGATCGCGGCATCGTTGCGGTGTTCGGCAGCATGAACATGGACCTTTCGGTGGCGTGCGAGCGCATGCCGCGCGCGGGCGAGACAGTCGGTGGTAGCGGTTTTATCACCAACGCCGGTGGCAAGGGCGCTAACCAGGCCGTCGCCGCCGCGCGCATGGGTGCGCGCACGTGCATGATCGGCGCTGTCGGTCGCGACGCGTTCGGCGCGTCGCTCGTGGTGGGGCTCCAAGACGCCGGTGTGGACTGTGACTTTGTAGTGCATCGCGATGACGTGGAGACGGGAACGGCAACCATCATTCGCTGCGAGGGCGACAACCGCATCATACTGTCACCGGGCGCCAACCATGCGCTTGCGGGCGCGGACGTTGCCTGCGCGTTGAGGCGTCTGGCGGCCCATGAGCTCGACGGCGACGCCAGCGAGATTGCCCCGGCTGCCGGAAGCGTCTTTATCGCCCAGGGTGAATGTGACCTTGCAGCGACGGCCGATGCGCTTGTTTGCGCTCACGAGCTGGGGTTCTATACGGTCTTTAATCCGGCGCCTGCCTGCGAGCTGCCTGCGGAGGTCTGGCCTGCGGTCGACCTGGTCTGTCCCAACGAGACCGAGTGCCAGGTTCTGACGGGAATCTTGCCCGCGGACGATGCAAGCTGCGTCGTGGCGCTCAACGCCCTGCTCGCTAGGGGTGCCGGAGCTGCGGTCATCACGTTGGGCGGTGCCGGCTCGGTTACGCTCGGCGATGACGGTGAGCTGCTGCGCATGCCGGCACTTTCGAGCACGGTAGTCGATACCACGGCCGCCGGCGATACGTTTATCGGCGCGTTGGCGGCGGCTCGCCTAGAGGGCTTGCCGCTCTTTGAGTGCATGGCCGCGGGTGCTCGCGCCTCGGCAGTGACGGTGTCGCGCCTGGGCGCTCAGCAATCGATTCCCACGCGCGCCGAAGTTGAACATTGGTTTGGTTAAACGATAAAGACGGAGAAGCGGAGTAGAACAATGGCAATCAAGAAGCTGATCCTTGATCTGGATATGGGTGTGGACGATGCGATGGCGCTGGCCTATGCCATCGCGAGTCCCGAGGTGGAGCTCGTGGGCATCACCACGTGCTTTGGCAACGTACGCGTCGAGCAGTCGGCGCACAACTGCTTGGCGGTGCTCGACCTGTTGGGTCGTCCCGAGGTGCCGGTGTACCTGGGTGCCGACCGTCCTCTGCAGGCGACTGAACCCTATGCGCCGCCGGCGTCCACCGCGCTCATTCACGGCAAGAACGGCATCGGCGGCGCGAGCGTGCCCGCGTCGCCCTACGAGCCGGTGGGGGCGACCTCGGCCGACGGCAACGCTGCGGTCGATTATCTGATCGATGCCGCGCGCACCTATGGTCCCGATCTGGTCTACGTAGTGACTGGCCCGCTCTCCAACCTGGCGCTCGCCCTGGAGCGCGATGCGGCGGCGATGATGTCCATCGGCCGCGTGGTCGTGATGGGCGGCGCCCTTACCGTGCCCGGCAACGTGAGCGCGGGCGCTGAGGCCAACATGGCGAGCGACCCCGAGGCAGCCGACGCGGTGCTGCGTTCAGGTCGCAAGCTCACCATGGTGGGTCTGGACGTGACGCATCGCGTGGTGCTCACACGCCGCGACGTTGCCGGCTGGACGGGCTCGGGCACTATGGCTGGCTGCGCATTTGCGAGCATGGTCGAGCACTACATTGGTTCGTACGAGATGAACGCGCCCTACCTGGGCGGCTGCGCGCTGCACGATCCGCTGGCGGTTGCCGTGGCGATCGACCCCACGCTCGTAGGTGCGCTCGCCTGCAACTTGCGTGTTGACTTGCTGGGCGAGTATCGCGGCCGCACCATCTGCGATGAGCGCCGCCTGTCCAATCCGGACAAGAGCGCGCTTGTGGCACTGACCGTGGATGCTCCGCGCTTCCTTTCCGAGTTCAAGGCACGCATGGCCCGCGTCTTGGGCTAAGTTGTCTTTTTGGGACGGGGCTTTTTGACTGGTATGATTGGTGCGACCAATCGAACCAGCTAAAAGAGCCCCGTCCCAATTTGACTATCGAGAGGATCTGCCATGGAGCGCATCGCCAGCTTTTCCGTTGACCATCTGTTGCTTGAGCCCGGCGTGTATGTGAGCCGCATCGACCGCGATCCGGCGACCGGGGCCGCCGTCACCACCTTTGACCTGCGCCTGACCACGCCCAACAAGGAGCCGGTCATGAACACGGCCGAGTGCCACACCATCGAGCACCTGGGCGCGACGTTCCTTCGCAATCATGCCGAGTGGTCGGGCCGCATTGTCTACTTTGGCCCCATGGGCTGCCGCACGGGCTTTTACCTGGTTGTGTTTGGCGAGGTGACGAGCGAGGAGATCCTGCCGCTCGTGCGTGAGCTGTTCGAGTTTGTCGCCGGCTTTGAGGGCGATGTCCCCGGTGCCGCTCCCGAGGAGTGCGGTAACTACCTGGACCAGAACCTCCCCATGGCCAACTGGCTTGCGCGCCGCTACCTCGACCGCGACCTGGCCGATATCGACGAGAAGCACCTGCACTATCAGCAGGCGTAAGGGCTTTATCGCCCAAAACGCGCGCATTGGGCGCCTTTTTGCTGAGTGGTCGGGACGAGTGTTTAAAATCGCTTATGTTTGTTCTAGAATGTTCATACTGTCACATAAACGAACAGGAGCGAACATGCATATCTACTCTGTCAACGATCCCGAGTTCAAGTCCTATGGCAACGTTTGGGATAACGTTCCGTCCGAGCTTACGTCGCCCGTGCTCGAGGCGCTCTCTGCCACGCCCATTCCCGAGGGCAGCAAGTACGTTGCGAGTGCGCCGGAGCTCGAGGACGTCAAGGATGCCGACAAGCTTGGCTTTCTCATGTTTGGTGGCCGTCCCTTCCAGCTCGGCTGGTGCAACGGCCACAATACACGACTCAACTGCCTGGAGTATCACCGCGCGAGCGAATTCAACTTGGGCGCTCGCGACTTTATCCTGCTCGTGGCGCATCGCTGGGAGATCGAGGACGGCAAGCTCGACACCGCGTGCGTCAAGGCGTTTCGCGTGCCGGCGGGTACGGTCGTCGAAGTCTTCAACACCACGCTCCACTACACGCCGTGCATGGTCGACGACGGTGGCTTCCAGGTGATGGTGGCGCTGCCCGCCGGCACCAACGGCCCGCGCCCCGAGGCTGCGGCCGACATGCCCACGGCCGGCGACAGCTACTGCTACTGGAAGGCCGACAAGTGGGTTCTCTGCCATGCTGACAGCCCCAAGGCTGCCGAGGGCGGCTACGTAGGCCTCATCGGCAAGAACCTCGACATCACCGTGGACTAGCGCATCGCCCCAAACCACCACAAAGGTGCCTGTCTCCTTTGCGGTGGTTTGGGGCGGGCGGATATCGGGAAGTGCCAGACGGGGGAGGCTGCCGGGCGCCTTGCCGTCTGCGGATTTTGGGACATGCGGCCCGCTTTTTCGACCCATCTGTCGGTACACTAAAAGCACTATGGGTACCCGCGAGCGACATATCGGCCACGCGGCCGCCCGGATCGCGCCGGTTGCGGATCCCAGGGGCGGCAGGCTCTTCGCCATGCCGCGATTCCTTGTTGGCATAACACATCGGGTATACCGTCACCGCGTCTTTGCTATCGCCGGCGCCATCACCGCGCTGTTCCTCATGTTTTTGGCAGTCTTGCCGGCGCTGTTCGCCTTCGACCCCAAACTTTCTAACGCCGTGCCCGCCTACAGCGAGGTGTCCGAAGAGGTCGTGGATGCGCTCGTCCACTCGAGCTCTCTCCCGCTTCTTGTCGCCGCAATTATATTTTCGATCTGGGGCGTATCGGTCTATCTGCGCTGTTTGGACTATGTGCTGCGCCGCCGCCTTGTTGCCGTCGCCACCATCTGCGCCCTGTGGATGATCGAAGTCATTCTCAAGTACAAGTCGTTCACGCCGTTCTATGCCACCGTGCTGTGGTACCTGTACTACGTGCCCATGACGCTCATTCCGCTGCTCTACCAGTTGTGTGGTCTGC
>DBFWDM010000012.1:0-12374 GCA_048484635.1 Collinsella sp. | reverse complement strand
GTCGAAGAAGTTAAGGAACGGGGTCTTACCCTCGATGGCGGCAAGGTGAGCCACCGGCGAGAGGTCCATGACCTCCTGGACGTTGCCCTCGGCGAGCATGGCAAAACCGGTCTGGCGGCAGGCCATGACGTCGGAGTGATCGCCAAAGATGTTCAGGGCGTGGGAAGCGACGCAACGCGCGGAGACGTGGAAGACGCCCGGGAGCTGCTCGCCCGCGATCTTGTACATGTTCGGGATCATCAGGAGCAGACCCTGAGAAGCCGTGTAGGTGGTGGTCAGAGCACCGGCGCCCAGCGAACCGTGAACGGTACCGGCTGCACCTGCCTCGGACTCCATCTCGACGACCTTGACCGGGGTGCCGAAGATATTCTTGCGACCCTGGGCCGCCCACTGGTCGACATGGTCGGCCATCGGGCTGGACGGCGTAATGGGATAGATTCCCGCTACCTCGGTGTACGCATACGAAACATATGCGGCCGCCTCGTTGCCGTCCATAGACTTAAACTTACGCGCCATATACCCCTCTCCTCTCATATAGGTATACAGGCCCCGGCGATCGCCGGGATGTTGGCGTGATGGGATTTTCGCTGTTGCTTCCAATCATCTGGCAGGCAGGCTCAGCAGCAGGTACATGGCGTGGAGAGAAGGCATGCCGAGGCGAGGAGGGCTGCACGCGCTCCACAAGCCCAGCTACCCGTCTTGCACATGACCGAGCGCCGCAAAGGCCGCATGCCGGATGCTCCCGGGCACGCCCCGGCGATGGGAGGCACCCGCAACGGAAATCCGCATGCGGGTTTATTGTACCCCGCCGCCAAGTGTAATTTCGACAAATATAGGTGGGCGGTAAAGGTTTACCTCGGGTGACCGCCAAGGGCCAAAATGAACGCTTCGTCCCCGGGCGATTGGCCCTGGCGCGCCATGGAGTGTCCCGGAGTGCCGGCATAAAAGGAACGTCCCCATCTGCCGACTAGAGGGCGCCGACGCCGAGGAGGATAGCGTAGGTGGTGGATTCGCCAAGTCTGAGCTCGTCGCCGGGGTTGAGCTGAGCGGAGCGGCCGGGCTCGACCTGGATGCAGACGTTCGTCGCGCCGTTTACCACTATGGTTCCGTTGGTGGACGACAAGTCCTCGACGTGCCAGATATTTTGAGCATCGCACCAGATATGGGCATGGCGGGCCGAGACGTCGTCGGTGATGCCGCCCTCCCCCGTTGCCAGCGCGCCGATCTCAACGCCTTCCTCACTCGGCTGAATCCAGCGCGGGACGCTCACCACGTAGCCGTTTTGCACGCACAGCAGTCCCAGCGGATGCGCCGGCGCGACCTCGTGCTCGCCCGCGACCGAAGATGTGCTCAGCGAGCGCGGCGTCGACGTGTCGCCGCCACGGGTCGCATGAGCGCGGCGGCTCGCCCGACTTGGAACTAAGGCGGGCGTGAGAGCAAACGGCATAGGGAACGAATCTTGCGGATGTACTCCTCGACGTCAGGCAGGTAAGCCCCACGAAGTCACCGGGGAGGCCCAAGCGGCCCGGCACCACTTCCAGATTCTGACCAGGGCGAGTCGTTCGCCGGTGGCTGAAGGCTCGCTCCCACCCAAAAGGGGAGATTCGCGTTGTTCCCCAATCGCTCTCGCATCTTTCATTTTGCTCGAGGTGGGCTATAAAAACTTTCCTGGTGAAAGGCGGCGATTGGTTTCCTTTCTTTCTAGAGGAGCGCGCCTGTAATCTGTTTTCATCCTAAATCAAGTTAAGATCGGACCTTCCAGAGGCAAGTCGACTCAAACTGCGAGGCTCCATGTTGGAATAAAGAGCGCTGTCGAAGTGCCAACAACGCAAAGCTTGCCAGTCTCAAATAGAACCTTTTGGGAGTCCGATTGGGCCGCACACCGAATCCCCGCTGGTGGTTTTTTATAGCTGCGCAACAATAAACAAGGTTAGTGCCAGTCCAGCATGAAATTGAGGAACGTATGCATTTTTTCTCAGTAAGTGATCGTCGTTACTGCTTCGATGAGGTCACTCGCAATTGCTTTCAGGTTGACCAAGCATCAGAAGATGCGCTTCGCATATTTGAAGCATCGGGAAGAACGGTCAACTCGAAGTTGCTAACAAAGTCACTTGCTGCGAAAGGCTACGACCAAACGACCATGGCAGAACTTGAAGACGACATTGATGAGTATCAACGATTGTCTGAGCGGACTTTCTTAACAAAAGACACGCCTCGAAAACTTAGATCCATCGAACTCCACGTTTCACATGCATGCAACCTTGGTTGTAGTTACTGTTTTGCCGGTAAAGGAGATTATGGAACGTCTCCTCTGCTGATGACAGACGAGATAGCCTTCAAGGCGGTCGACTACCTCGTCGCAAGTTCATCGGAAAACGAAACGCTTGCGATCGTCTTTTTTGGTGGGGAACCCATGATTAACGAGCCGCTGATATGGAAAACGGTCGACTATTCAAAAAGAATATACCCCAATAGAAACTTTACCTATTCTATTACGACCAACGGAACGCTTTTGAATGACACTGCTGTGAATTCTTTCAAGGAGCACGGGTTTTCTGTTCTGATTAGTCTCGATGGTACAGGATGCAAGCACGATGCATCGCGCCCGTACAAGACGGGAGGCGGCTCTTTCTCCGATATCGACAAAAACGTTCGTCGTTTTTCCGAGTCGTTCCCCTTCGGCGCAAGAGCGACCTTAACAAATAATAACTGTAACCTTGTTGAAGACTATCTTCAGTTTAAAGAGATGGGCTTCAGAAGGATTTACTTCTCGCCCGTGAGCTCATTCGATGAGAATATCAAACTCGACGAACACTCATTAAACAAAATCAGGGCGGGCCTAATAGATTTGGCGGATCAATATCTCAAACAGATTGATCAAGGGGAAAAGCCCTTGTTTAGAACATTGAAAACTGCAGTTGATTTGATTATGAGCAACAGGATCGCCTTTGTCGGATGCGGGGCTGGCAGGCGTTTTATTTCCGTGACTCCCGAAGGGGACGTATACCCCTGTCACAGGTTTGTCGGGATGATGCGATTCAAAATGGGCAACATCGTCACCGGAATTGACGAAACTAGGTATATTGAAAACTGGAGTCAGGGTGTCGAAAAAAGAATTGACTGTACGGACTGTTGGGCTCGGTCTTTCTGTGGTGGGGGCTGTAGCTGGGAGGCTGCAGACGAGCACGGCTACTTGCCCAAGAGTCTACACCCTGCATCATGTGAATATAGAAAAATGTGCTACGAGATGGCTTTTGACCTTATTTCCCGCCACTCATCTTCGCAGGAGAAAAATCAACGAGAAGCTACTGTATCGGAATAAGCGGTTCAGCGCATTGCTGTCACCATTGTGGAGGTGTTCGTTCTTCTGATTACCGTCTGCGAAGCTTATTGCTACGTTCGCCGAAACCATTCTAGAAATATGGTGAACTAGACATCTTGGTTTGTTATACACAATATTGAGGTTTTTCTGCACTCAAAGGGAGGTAGTCGTGAAGCATATTCATCCGATTAATCCAGGAAGTGGCGACGAGGCAGGCGTGAAGCCGATGTCTTTTGACTGCCTCTTGGGCATTACTGACATCTGTACTGTTTATGATAAAGCAGATGGCTGTGGTGCATACGATTACTGCGACTATGACATGGATGGCGGCAGCATCTGCGTTGTAGATCACTGTGGCATTGATCAAACGTAGTCTCTAATTGGATTAAGGTGAGGAGCTGTTATGAAGCATATCCATCCTGTTGGTTCAAATGAACATCCTCCCGTTGAGCCTTGTTGTCTTGGAGTTGATATATGCAATTTTTACGACATCGCCGAGTGCCCTGTTGCGGATTGGTGCTATGTCGATAAAGAATCAAGCTGTGTTTTGCCAGCAGATTGGTGCGATCCAGTTGACGAGTAGTTTTGTGGCTAGGAACTATTTGGTCCAATTCAGAATAAGATGGGAACAAATACCAAAATCTCGTGTCTGGGAGGAGTCATGCCATTATTGCAAGGTCTCGTTGGATTAGCCTTTATACTTGCGTTATATCTGGCACCTTTTTTAATTCTATTCTTCATTATCCGACTCTTTCTTCGGAGAAAATAGGAGTGTCACGCAAACATTAGCGTAGCTTTCTTCCAATATGAGCCGAGCATTGGCAAGTGGAATAAGAAGCCCGACCGTTCGCCACATGAAAGTGATCGGACGGGCTTCTCTATTTAACCCGGGCCGCCACCCATAGCGGCTTTCCAAGCGTATTCTCAGTGCAAAGCAATCGTCAGTTTAATCCTATGCGCTGATACCGCATTTCATTTGTTCGGCTCGAATTCTACGGCCTGGCAACCCTCGCACTCTCCGGCAAATGGATTGAACGCGAAGGCAGAGATGATGTGTGCGTGGACATCGAGGCTGCTGTAGGCAACATACTGGGACATGGACCCCCGCTGCGCGTGGTATGCGGCCCGGCATATTCATTGCCGTCCAACCCCGTGTAGTTGCAGCAAAGGGTGGAACCTCAATGCTCAGCTCATGTTGTCCGTGGGACACGAGAATCGTAAGTACACTTTGGTGCGATTCTCACGCTGATACTGAGCCACCTGGAATAAGATACGTCGCGACAACACTTCGCTTCACCTCTGTCTCGACAAGATGACGTAGACTAAAGTTTCCTTTAGTAAGAGAACGAGAACTATATCTGAAAGCGTTGCGATGGCGTGAAGGCACCGAGTCCGAACCGCCTGAATGCTACGTGCATCTGCATCGCCTTTTTGTTATCTCTGCCAGTTGGGTAGCACTACACTTGTCATCATTTACCCTGGTACATGCTGCCTAAATCCACTACCCCTTCTACCGCGCCGACCATCTCGTCATCGTGAGAGACAACGATGATCAGCTGGCTTTGCTTGTTGCGCTTAACATAGGCCGCAAGCTCGGCGCGGCTTACAGCGTCTAACCCAGTCGTGGGCTCGTCGAGTACCAAAACTGACGACTTGCGTGAAATCGCCGACCATAAGTACACTCGGCGCAGCTCACCGCCCGAAAGCGCGGAGCAACGTTTCCCGAGCAACTCCTTCACGCTGTTTTCCAGCGAAAGTAGGCCATCTACACCCCGGTGATAGGAAGAAAAGGGCGTGTCGAAATACTCTAACAGCTCTTTCACCGTTTCGTCCGGCGCGAAGCACGACTGTGGGCAGCACGATATCTCTCTCGCACGTATGTAATCCAAGTCGCATTCTTCGATTGGCACGCCGTTGTATTTTACTTTGCCTTTCGATGAGTATAGCCCGAGCATCAAGTAAAGAAGTGACGTCTTGCCTCTTCCGTTTTCCCCAACTATGCAATATGTACCAGGACCGGAAAACTTGAAAGAAAACCCGCCGAGGACCTCTCGGACAGATCCGTCTGGAAGGGCAACCGAGAATTCCAAATCAGATACCGAAATGTCATTTATTTCATCGAGTTTAGCTAAATCGGTCCGATTCCACCCCGATCTCTCCTTTTCTCTCGTCGCGATAGCCGTCCTATCCCATGATGCTTTGGCATCTTGATAGGATTTGAACAATGACATCATACTTTTCAAAGTCTTAAAGAGAACCGCGAAGTATGTACCGATGATAGTGTACTCGCCTATTGACATAGTTCCGTTAATGATTCGTACTCCGGAAACAACAAGTATCACCGCTTGAAACAACGCTGCGAAAAGACCATCGAGCGATGTCAGAGAATATGATAGCTTTCCGGAGCGCAAAACTTTGGGAAAATAGCTCTTAAACCCAGCGTCGAGCGCTTGTTCGCTCTTGCCGTACGAAGATGTCAGTTGAATGTTGAGAATCTGATTAAGCTGCGATGCAATTGCGGCGTAAAAGGCGCTGTCCGCCTCTTTCTTCTCATACGTGACCCTATACAAAAGTTTCCTCAACCCAGTAATTACACAGAAATACACGATGAGGAGAATGATGGAAAACACCGCGAGAGTTGAATCAATTGACCATATGATAAGCAATACGATGGGAATGGCTACAATGGACAGCGGCGCACTGATAAAATTCGCCAAAACGAAGGATGAGACCACGCTGGAGTCGGAAATAATCCGTTGCGTTGTATAGGCTGGATCGATGGTCCGACTCACCAAGTAATCGTCTCTTTCAAAACGCAAGACGGCCTCCCTGAGAAGATCAAAGGAAAGTCTCGTGGTTATGCGAATGGAAAGTGTTCCTGCAAAATAAGTAAAGAGGGTGGAGAAAACTCCTATTGACGCAACCAGGAGCGCGAAGAGTACGGCGTCTCTTTCGCTGCGGTTACCGAGAAGAAAATCTAAGAATTTCCCGTTCACGTATGGCATGGCATAGGAGAGAGCGGTTCCAATCACCGTGATAGCAATGAAGACGAAAGCCCCTTTTGCTCTGATGAACCTCGAGAGAACGCATCGAATCAAGGAAGGCCCCAATCTACCCGCCACAAAACATCAATCACTGATACCTTACACCTCAACACAACAGGAGCGAAGATTTGCCAATGAGACTGCTTTAAGATTGCCTTGGGCCAATACGATCTCAAGCTCTTCCTACAAGAGAGTCGGAATCGGACATCTCCTCCGACGAACCTGGCAATCGGGCGGTTGAAATATCTTTTTCAACCGCCCGATTGCCACAATAGATTTGAGCATCCGCCCACAAACGTCCGCGTTTTATACCCATCAAATCCTTTGCCTTTTGTCGTCTAGACTAGAAAAATCGCTCGAAATAACGCAACCGGCCTGCTCGCTTGAAGAAACCTAAGCCCGTAACGTAGATGTGCAAACTTCCGAAACGCCTTGCGCGGCATAATGCGTATAAACTTCGTCAACCGCCTCAGAAATATCTGAGTATCGCGCCGGGTCAAAAGCATACGATGTCGCAGCTATACCCTGCACCCATTCGGAACGCGGATTAATTGAATAGCCACACAGCATCATCATACATGCATCTAGACCTGATTTCCCAAGTATCCGACGTATTGATGAGAGCATCGCGGGTCGCCCCTGCACCATCGTCGTCACCCCTATTAGCAGTATTTACCGTTTTTCTCTAAATGCGTATCGCCACCCTTAAGAATACGAAGTGTTTTATCCAGACCCGATTGTCCTCCATCTCAAACGAAGGGATAAGGAATCTCATCCGGAATCGGCAGTAACGGAGGATTCACAACGACAAGCGAAAAACATGAGCCATCTCTCAGAGGGGAGTAAAGGCTCCCCTCAAGCACCCTAGTTTCGTCATCCAAAGAGTTGATGGCAGTGTTTTTCTTACAAAGGTCGACAACAAAAGGGTTGATTTCTACAGATGTTACATCCATGCCACAGTTGGTAAGTATCAGGCCCTGTATTCTGGGGCCAGAACACAAATCGAGAGCCTTCCGTGCGCTCTGCGGTGTAAGGCGCCAATCTCAGCAAATCTGTCCCACAATACTGCGCTGAAGAACAAGACGGAACCCCTGAGCCAAACTCCCCTATACCTTATTAAGGCTAAGACAGGCAAGTTCACGCACCCGGCATATTCCAGAATAACATCCTATTGTTTTAGATGCTCTACAAGCATGAACAGCCGCGAATCGGAAAGATCTTCTAGTTTCGCCCCGACTGACCGCCAAGGGCCAAAATGGCCCCTCCATCCCCGGGCGACTGGCTCTGGCGCGCCGAGGAGTGTCCCCAAGTGCCGGCAGAAAAGAAACGTCCCTATCTGCCGGCTAGAGGGCACCGAAGAGGATGGCGTAGGTAGTGGATTCGCCGAGCTTGAGCTCGTCGCCGGGATTGAGTTGGGCGGAACGGCCGGGCTCGACCTGGATGCAGACGTTCGTCGCGCCGTTTACCACCATGGTTCCGTTGGTGGACGACAAGTCCTCGACGTGCCAGATATTTTGAGCATCGCACCAGATATGGGCATGGCGGGCCGAGACATCGTCGCCGACGTCGGTAATATCGCCCTCGCCAGTGGCCAGCGCGCCAATCTCAACACCCTGCTCACTCGGCTGAATCCAGCGCGGGGCGCTCACGACAAAACTGTTTTGTACGCGCAGCAAGCCCAAGGGGTGCGCCGGGGCGGGTTCGCGTTCGCCCGCGGTCATCGACATGCCAAGCGAACGCGGCGTGGATGTGCCTCCGCCACAGGTCGCGTGCGCGTAGTCGATGGCATAGTTCACCGAGGACCGCACATCCGCCGAACAAACGACGGCGACAAACAGCACCAGCACGGCCTCGGCGCGCTCGGCGGGCATGAGTTCCGCCGCCTGGGACAGGCGATCGAGCGCGTTGCGATAGAGATTCGTGTCCTGGTGGCACTCTTCGAGCGCGCGTACCATCGGTTCACCTGCAGGACCGCACACCATATTGATCACAGCCGTGGAGTCCATGGGGTTTCGCTGGCGCAGGGCCAGTTGCGACATAATACGCGCAGCCGAGGTACCGTATTCGGCAAAGTAGCGCTGCTGAAGCGTGCCGACCGGCGCGCGAACGATAAAGCGGGAAACCCAAGAGCGATCGGCGGCTCGGCTCTGCGGGCTGCGGCCGTCGGCGAGCGGACGGGACGAAAGCACCAAGCCGCACAGCTCGATATGGCTCAGATGCGCCGCGCGCTTAAAGATGTCAAACATGGCCCCGCATGGGGTGAGCTCAACTTGAGATGCCATGACCTAGGCCTCCTTGGTCGTAGAAATAGAATCGGACGATACTTCGACAGGTCCGCCAAAAGTACGGGCAGCTGCGGCTCCACCGGCAAGCGGAGTCGCCATCTGGGCTTTTGTGCGTCGCGGTGCCGAAACGGGAAGTTCAAAGGCAAAGCCCATCGCAAGCAAAAACCACGTAAGCGTATAGGTTGCAACCAGAGCGGCAACAAGGCCGCCCGTCACGGCGCGTTGGGAAAATACGCTACATGCAGCCACAACCAGCACCGGAACCTCGCAGGCAGAAAGCGCAAGCACACCCTGCAGGAACCCCGAGCGCCGATCGCGCGCAAGTGCCCCCGCGGCATCGCCGGCTATGCCTGGCAGCGCCAACGCCAGTGCGGCAATAATACCCGGTAGCGACCCAGACCACACGAGCGATCCCAAAGTCGCCGTCACGCGAGCGCCCGACGCCAGCAGCGCGGCCGAAACCACGACCACAGCCCAAACCACGCTGCAAACGACCGCCGCACCGATCATCGCCGCGCGACGAACCGCGCGGCCAGACGCATCCATGGGGCACGGCGTGAGCGGCTCGCCGCGGAGCGAACGACCGACATTTTGCGCATAGTGGTCACAAAACGCCGAGAGCGCCGCCTCGACCGCCGCCGGCTCGGGACGATCTTTTTGATGACTGGACAGACAGGCCATCACCACGTCGAACAGCTGGGCATCGACAAACGCCAGCGCATCGCGTAGCTCTTCGGAATCCGGCTCAAGCCCCAGCTGCTGGGCCTGCTCGGCCGCGGCGAGCGCCACATCGGGCTCACGACGAAGCAGCTGAGTCAAATCACAACCGGGCGCATGGGCACCAATGGGATAGTCGGGCCGTGTGTCCGTCTTGAGACGGTAGGGGCTGGCAATGTCGCGCGTCTTTTTGCGCGAACCCGAGGTGCCCGAAGTGCTCGGCGCGGCTTCGTATGGCACGACGCCGGCAATGAGCTCGTAAACCGTGCTTGCCGCGGCATAGACGTCAATCGCCGGCGACATACGCAAAGCGCGCAGGTCGGGAATATCGTCGGTGAGCATCTCGGGCGGGGCATAGGCAACCGTCGCGCGACGCAGCGTGGCATAACGCTCCGTAAACGACGCCTTGCCGCCGGTACCGGCCACGGCCGACGCAGGCTCAAGCGCCAGCGACGAGCCAAAGTCGATCAGGCGCAGGTCAAAGGTGCCCTCGGCAAGCTGTCGGTCAAGCGGCAGGCGCGCCGTACGCACCATAATATTAGCGGGCGAGATATCGCGATGGACAAAGCCCTCGCCCACCAGGCTCATACGGCAGAGCAGATCGAACAGGTCGCGACCCAGACGCGCCGCCACAAGCGGCGATAGGCGTCCGGCATCGTCCACGGCGAGTCGCGAGCGCAAGCGGGCGAGCGTCTCGCCCTCGACCCATTCCATGACAATTGCAGGCACACCGTCAACCTCGCCCCAGCCATAGAGGCGGGGAAAGCCCTTAAGGCCCGAAAGGGCGCGATGGCATTCATATTCCTCGCGAAATGCCGCTTTGAACTTGGCGACCAGCGACTCATGGGCGGCATCGTCGTCAAACTCATCGCGCGTCGGCAAGATGAGCTGTTTGAGTGCTACGTCCTCGCCTTGGGCGTTGACAGCACGCGTCACGCGGCCGATACCGCCACGGCGCATGGTGGCATCGTCGGCAAACAGTATCGTAAAACGACGCAGATAGGCAGGCAGTTCGTCCTGACCGAGCGCAATGGCCGGCTCAAACCCGTCGACACGCGCCAGGCGCAGGCCGACCATGGGATCGCGACCGAGCGATTGTGGTGTGGTGGATGCAAGATCGGTCATCATAGGGCAAGCGCCGCCACGTTATTGTTGAAGTTACCGAGCGCGACGTCATCATCGCCGTAATGGCCGACCCATTGACATAGGTTGGTGTAACAGCCCCACAGATTGGCATACTGCTGATACCACCTTGACCGGGGCGAGAATGTCTGACGACCGAACTCGGCTCGAATGACAAACATCTCCCCGACCAGGCTGTCGCACGGCCTGGGATCTCCCGTAGAGTTATAGGTCGAGACCACGTCATTGGCACGAGAAACATAGCCGTCGAGCATGTTGTACTTGGTCACAAGCCAACTGTGAATGCTCTCTTCCTCAGCAGCGGAAAGGCCGCCGGAGTTTGCATCGTTGTCAGTGTTGCCGCCCGTCGAGCCGCCGTTTCCAGGCCCTCCGGTAGAGGAACCCAACCCAGAGCCGCCGCCCGAACTCGATGAATCCGAGCCGGAGCCAGAAGTATCCGAGCTACCGGGCTTTCCGGACTGCTGGGCGTCCTGCTCCTTTTGCTGCTCGACCTTATTCACCGTTGCCGCCACGCTATTGTTGGACAATCGATCGATGATCTTGGTGTTGGTGAGCACGATGGTTTTGCCATTGGCAAGCGTGACTTCGTTGTCCGGGGCCTCGGCGCCGTCCGCATCGTCGGTGCCAAACACAATATGCCCGACCACACTTGCCCAAGCATATCCAGTCGTGGTGCCCAGATCGCTTTTGACCTCATGCCCCACGCGCGGTTCGCGTGCGGCATGCGCCTGCATCATGGACGGCACGGTCATGCCATAGGCAGAAACGCCAGCTATGACCAGCACCAGCGAGCACGATAGCAGTGCGTACGCCCGCGACGCCAAGCCCAGTCGGCGTCGTATGCGCACCGCGGCGCCGCGCTTTGTCTGAGTGCCACCGGGCCGCATGCGTTCTCCTCCAACAAAAACACGCCGCTCGGGAGCGGCGCATTCATTCGAATCCATATTTGAGTGTATCAGCGAACCCAAAAGGTTGCGCAACGAATGAGCAAATTAAGGATGCGAGCGGAAGCATCCATGCGATAAGCGGATACGAAGCATCTTTGTTGCACAACAAACTCACAGTCGCACGGGGAAATTATGACTACCCCGTGCGACTGTGAGGAAAACATACGGCAGGAGCAGGCTCGCCACCTAAATCGCGCGACGGGCCTCGATGGCGCGGCCAAGCGTAAGCTCGTCGGCATACTCCAAGTCGCCGCCCACGGGAAGGCCGCTTGCCAGACGCGACACCTCGACGCCCAACGGCTTGATGGTACGGGCCAGATAGCTCGCCGTGGTCTCGCCCTCAATATTGGGGTTGGTGGCGATGATGACCTCGTGGATGTCCTCGTGGCCCAAGCGTGCCAGCAGCTCTCGAATGTGCAGCTGCTCGGGGCCAATCTTGTCCATGGGACTGATCACGCCGCCCAATACGTGGTAGAGGCCGTGGTAGCTGCCCGTGCGCTCGATCGCCTGGACATCGCGCGGCTCGCCCACCACGCAAATGCGAGTGGTATCGCGCATCGGGTCCTGGCAGATGGAGCACTCGTCGGCCGTGGCGTAGTTAAAGCAGCGGCTGCAAAAGTGGACCTCCTGCTTGACCTCCAGGATGGCCTCGGCCAGGCGGCGCGCCTCCTCGGCGTCGGCCTCCAACAGGTAATAGGCGATGCGCTGGGCCGACTTGGGACCAATGCCCGGCAGACGGCCCAGCTCATCGAGCAGTTTTTGCAGACTGTGGTTGGCACTCATATATATGCGTGTCTTAGAACGGCATGCCCGGGATGTTGAGGCCGCCGGTGATGGCGCCCATCTGCTTGTTGGCGAGCTCGTTGACGCCGCGGACGGCCTCGTTGACGGCAGCCATGATCATATCCTGCAGCAT
>DBFWDM010000011.1:0-1198 GCA_048484635.1 Collinsella sp. | reverse complement strand
AAAATCGACGAAGTCGTAGGCATTCCAGCCAAAGCCGCCGATTCCGTATGGTCCGGGCAGAGATGAGACGGGCATGAGGACGCCGCTTGCACGCTCCATGAATGCGCTCACCAACCTTCTTGTTGTGGGGTCGGCCTGCCGATGGATGTGCAGTCCGCCCCCGATGTTCTGATTCGATATGCCTATTGTAAAACATGTTGTTTAAACATGTACAGGCAAGATAAAAAAGTTGGTCGATTTTCGGCGAATGGTTACATGCCATGAAAAAGCCCCGACCTCACATCGTGAGATCGGGGCAAGAGCGGTATGTAGGTTTTTGCTACTCGGCGTCGGCGAAGCCGTTGGGGTTGTGGCTCTGCCAGTTCCAGCTATCGCGGCACATATCCGCGATGTTGTACTGAGCCTTCCAGCCCATCATGCGCTCGGCCTTTGAGGCATCGCACCAGTTGGCGGCGATATCGCCGGCGCGGCGCTCGCGAATCACATAGGGCAGCTCCTTGCCGCAGGCCTTGGAGAAGGCGGCGACGACCTCGAGCACCGAGGTACCGGTGCCGGTGCCCAGGTTAAAGATCTCGACGCCGGTCTTGCCGTTCATCCAGTTGAGGGCGGCAACGTGGCCCGAGGCCAGGTCGCAAACGTGGATATAGTCGCGCACGCCGGTACCGTCGGGGGTGGGGTAGTCATTGCCAAAGACCTGAACGGCCTCGAGCTTGCCCACGGCAACCTGCGCGACATAGGGCACCAGGTTGTTGGGGATACCCTTGGGGTCCTCGCCGATCAGGCCCGACGGATGGGCGCCGATGGGATTGAAGTAGCGGAGCAGCACAACGTCCCACTCGGGGTCGGCGGTGTGAACGTCCATAAGGATCTGCTCGATCATCCACTTGGTCCAGCCATAGGGGTTGGTTGCGGGCTTCTTGGGGTCTTCCTCGGTGACGGGCGGGTTGTCCGGGTCGCCGTAGACGGTCGAGGAGCTCGAGAAGATGATGGACTTGCAGCCATGGTTGCGCATGACGTCGATGAGCACCAGGGTGTTTTCGATGTTGTTGTGGTAGTACTCGACGGGCTTGCTCACCGACTCGCCGACGGCCTTAAAGCCGGCGAAGTGGATGACGCGGTCGATCTGATGGGTGTCGAAGATCTTGTTCATGGCCTCGCGGTCGAGCACGTTGGCCTCGTAGAAGGTGAGGTTCTTGGC
>DBFWDM010000010.1:0-7759 GCA_048484635.1 Collinsella sp. | reverse complement strand
ACTTTTCTTCTTTCCGGACATGCCGTCCTCCGATCTCCCGGGGCCGGCCGATCCGGCCCTCAGGGTATCGGGTTCCCACATTCATCCGCACATGTGCGGATGAATGTGGGAAGTGTTCGGATGAAGTTGATAATCAAGGTTTGACTAGTCGTTTAAGAACGTCCCCAATGACTAAGTTGCAGGTGGCGGCGGTTGTGTTACACTTACGCTGCGTAATTGACGCAATCATCTCGATACAGATCAATGATGTCCGTCGTCTTGAACGGAACTAGACTGTTTAGCCGCCCTGAAGGTTTATGCAGGGAGCATGTGATCACAGGGCTTGAAAAGAAAGTTGAGCAAACACTGTGTCTGATCAACAGCAAGAAAACGAAATAACGACGACGCAGGCCGCTCCCGCTGCACCGGTTGCGTCGGACCAGGTCGCGGCGCCCGCGCAAGCCTCGGCTCCTGAGACGCCTAAGGCTGCTTCGACGCCTACGCCTGTAGCGGCTGAGAAGGCCGTGCCTGCAACTGGTGAGGAGGCTGCTCCGACAAAGCCCAAGCGCACGCGCCGCACGGCCAAGCCTGACGCTGACGGCGAGGAGGTCACCAAGCCCAAGCGCCGTACTACGCGCACGACGCGCGCCAAGCGCACCGTTGCAGCTGACTCCTCGGCGCCGATTTCCGATGAGGTCGCGCAGGCACGTGCGTTGGCGCAGATTAGCGAGGCTCAGGTGGTGCGCGCCCGGCGTCGTGCTGCCGAGCGCGAGGCCGCGGCTCTGACCGAGCTTGCAGCTCCGTCTGTGCCCGAGACCCCTGCCGCCGACCAGCCGACCGAGAAGCCGGTACCGCGCACGCGCCGTCGCACGGCTGTTAAGGCCGAGCAGGTTGCTGAACAGGTAACCCCTGAGCTCACTGAGGCTTCGGTCCGTTCCACGGCAGGGGAGGGCGCATCGCCTGCTGAGCCCGCTGCGCCTGTCGAGGCCAGCGAAGTTCCCGTTGTCGATCCGGCTTTGCGCCCGCACCGTCGCGGTCGCAAGCCGAAAGCCTTCGTCGAGGCAGAGAAGGCCGCAGCCGCAGCCGCAGCTGCTCGGGATGCTGCGGCGACCGCCGAGTCTGCAACTGCTGCCGATGCACCCGTTCAGGATGCTACGACTTCCGAGGCCGCTCCCGCCGATGCCGAGCCCGCCGACGTCCGTCCTGGTCGCAGCCATCGTACTGCTGCTAAGCGCACGTCCAAGGCCAAGGCTGCCAAGAAGGGTGCGTCCGAGGATTCCGCCGAGACGACCGCCGATGCATCGATTGATGCCGCCGAGCCCCAGGACGTCGAACAGCCTGTGTCCGAAAAGCCCAAGCGTGGTCGTAAGAAGTCCGCTAAGGCCAAGGCGTCCGAGCAGCGGGCTGATGTCGAAGCGCAGGTCGATTCCGGCGCCGAGGCCAATGACGCCGCTGCGGCCAATGCCGACGCCGCCGCAACCGATGGCGCCGCGCCCGCCGAGGCCGAAGACGGCGCTCGCCCCAACCGTCGCCAGCACAAGCGCAACGAGGAGCGCAACAACGACCGTCGCAACCGCCAGCGCGATCGCAAACAGCGCAACAAGGAGCGCAACGCCGCCCCCACCGAGCCCACGCTTTCGCGCGAGGAGCTCGCTGCCATGAAGGTCGCCGAACTGCGCGAGAAGGCCAAGGGGTTCGAGATCGAGACGACCGGCAAGAAGAAAGCCGAGCTCGTCGAGGAGATCTACGTCACCGCCGCGAAGGCCGAGGGCTTCCGCGACATCAAGGGCATTCTGCAGATTCGCCCGGACAGCTCCGGCATCATCCACGCCCATGGCTACATGAAGTCCAACGACGACGCCTTCGTGCCCGCCTACCTCATCCGCTCAGCGCGCCTGCGCACGGGCGACGTCATCGAGGGCTCGCTGCGTCCTTCGCGCGGCGGCGACAAGCGCGCCGGCCTCGCCAAAATCACGACCGTCAACGGTCTGGACCCCGAGCAGATTCGCAACCGTCCCAAGTTCGGCGACCTTACCCCGGTCTATCCCAACGAGCCGCTGCGCATGGAGCACGGCAAGGACTCCATTACCGGTCGCGCCATCGACATCGTGTCGCCGATCGGCAAGGGTCAGCGTGGCCTGATCGTGTCCCCGCCTAAGGCCGGCAAGACGACGATCCTCAAGAAAATCTGCCAGTCTATCTCGATTAACAACCCCGAGGTGCACCTCATCTGCCTGCTCGTCGACGAGCGCCCCGAAGAGGTCACCGATATGCAGCGTTCCATCAAGGGCGAGGTTGTGGCGTCGACCTTCGATATGCCCGCCGACAACCACACTCGCGTGGCCGAGCTCGTTATCGAGCGCGCCAAGCGCATCGTGGAGCTGGGCGGCGATGTTGTGGTGGTGCTCGACTCCATCACGCGTCTTGCCCGCGCCTACAACTTGGCGGCGCCCGCCTCGGGCCGCATCCTTTCGGGCGGCGTCGATTCGGCGGCCCTGTATCCGCCCAAGCGCTTCCTGGGCGCAGCCCGTAATATCGAGAACGGTGGTTCGCTCACCATCCTGGCCTCTGCCCTCATCGACACTGGTTCCAAGATGGACGAGGTCATCTTTGAGGATTTCAAGGGCACCGGCAACATGGAGCTCAAGCTCGACCGCGAACTGGCCGACCGCCGCATCTTCCCGGCTATCGACCCCGTTGCCTCCGGTACGCGTAACGAGGACCTGTTGGTCGACGAGCAGATGCGTCCGTTTGTCTTTGGCCTGCGTCGCATTCTTGCCGGCATGAACAACACCGAGCGCGCAGCCGCATCGTTTATCAAGGGTCTTAAGGGCACCAACACCAACCAGGAGTTCCTGGTGCGTTCGGCCAAAAAGCACAGCGACTACGAGCAGACGTTCTAGGTTGTCATCCACACGCAGCGATATCCATCAATGCGATAAAGGGTCGGGGCTTTGAGCCTCGGCCCTTTTCCATATCGCCGCTCCGCGCTTATTTTTAACCATAAGACCGACGAGCAGCAGGTTTCCCGTTTCAATCCGACATCGTCGCTTGCAATCGACGGGGCGGTTTCGCATAATAGCTTTTAAGCTTCGCGACGGAAAACGCAGATGAAACGAACCATATACCGTTGCTTTGGGGCATAGCCCCGCTTCATCTTCTCTCGCGCAGCCAACTGAATGATGCGATTTGGGTGCTGGAAGATGGGGAGAGCTCATGGCTTCTTCTGATGCAACACAACGAGCAGTCCTTGCCGGACTTTCGTGCGGGATCGGCCTTGCCGCTCCCGTGGTTATGTATGCCGCGACGCTGCCGTTTTCGTCTGTGAACGAGACGGTCGTGGCGGGTGCGGTTCCCTTCGCCGTGGGCGCGGTGGCGGGCGTGGGTATCTATGCCGCCTCGCTGGGTATCTCCGAGTATCGTGCGCAGCGTGAAGAGCGTCTGTTCCAGCCCGATGCCATGGGCGGTGCCGCCAATCTCAATCAGCATCAAAGCGAGTTCAAGACCGCCTCGATTCCAGCCCAGCAGCAGGATGCGACTCCTTACGCTGCGGCTTCTGCTTCTCAGGCTCAGTCGGAGCAGTCTACCTCGGCATTCCTTTCCGGCCTGACTGGTGCGTTCCAGCGTCGTCATGCCGATGATGGTGTCCCTACCATCGCTCGAGCCGCAGATGCTATGGACGAGGACGAGGCTTGGTCCATGATCGACAGTATGCTCGACGACGATTCGCCGGTGAGCTGCGACCCTGCACACTCGCGCGACGTCTATCAAGTCGCCATCGACGAGCTCACCAACGGCGGGCAGACCGGCTCCTTCAATCGCGACGACATCGCCGCCGCGGCACGCGCCGTGTCGGGCTCCCAGGCCGCCCCTGCGGGCAGCACGGCGGCTTTCGTGGCACTCGTTGCCAACGCGGCAGCCAATAACGCGTACAACGCTACCTCGGGCGACGCGAACGCTTCTGCCGATAATTCGTACGTGGATGAAGCCATGACCGCTGACGAGGAGGCCGTTGCTGCCCGCCGTGCCGCCGAAAGCTCTTTGTGGGGCGCTCCTGCCCAGCAGCAGGCGGCTGAGGCTGCGCCGTACAATGCAAACCTCGCCAGCATGCCTATCATCTCCGGTGCCGCGGACATCGATCTCGATGACCTCGATGAGCCTGCAGCCATCACCGCATCGATTGATGCCCAAGATCGCATCAACACCGGCGACCTTCCAGATGCCTCGCTCGAGGTTGATGTCCCCATGGCCGATTACTCGGGCCACGAGGACATGTGGGCCGCCGCCACCGCGATCCTGGATGAGATTGACGAGCCTGCTCCTGTTACGGCCCCCGCTCCCGTCGCTGCCCCTCAGCCTGCTGCCCCCGCCTATGTCGGCCGTCACAGTGCTGTGTTCCCCGAGGATACTGCCCGTATCTCGCGCGAGAGCATCGAGCGAGCCGAGGCTATTGCCGCCGGCATTATGGAAAATCGTCGTCACGAGCGCGTCAATCAGATCCTCGAGGAAGAGATCGAGCGCCTGCAGTCCTCTACCGCCAAGCGTACGGGCCGTGCCTATCTGAGCGTTATCGAGGGCGGTACCGCCAGCTTTGCGCCGCTCCGCGCGGAGGCATAACTTCTGCATGGTTAAGATCAATCGAAAATGGGCGGTCGTGACCTGCCTGATGGTGCTCTTGATCTGGGGCAATTCGCTGGTTCCCGGCTCGGGGTCGGGCTCACTGAGTCTAACGGTCATGGAAGCTATCCGCGGTTTCCTGCACGGCGTGGGACTTCCATATGAATGGGTGACCAACTTTGTTGTTCGCAAGTGCGCGCATTTTACCGAGTATATGGTGCTCGGCATCCTGGCAACGCACGCCTTTGATTTTGAGGGCCGGCGCACCTTTGACGTGCTGCTGCCCACGGCGGTGTTCCTGCTGCTGATTCCTTCGATCGACGAGACGATTCAGCTCTTTGTGCCGGGACGCGCTGGAATGATCACCGATGTGATGATCGACTGCTGTGGAGCGGCAACGGGCGTTGTGCTCCGATATCTCTTACGGTCGCTGATGTGCGCCAAAAAGGCCGCCTAGGACGTATTGTTTGGTCCTAGGCGGCCTTTTTTATTTGAGGGCTTATTTGAGGCGTGGTGGCGTCGTTCCGTAGGTTGGATTTGCCGAGCGCGTCACGCCCTGTGGGTGCGTCTGCTACTGAAGCGCCTGTGCGCCCAGGGCCAGGCAGCCCATGATGCCCTGCTTGCCCTCGAGGCTGTTGTTGACGATGTAGTTATCGATGTCGTTGACCTCGGGCGTGACGATATAGCCGTTGAGCATCTCGGCACACTTTTTGCGTGCGAGCGGCACGATGGGGGTGTGGTCGGCCACACCGCCGCCGATGATGATCTTTTGCGGCGCGTAGCACAGCGTGTAGGTCATGAGCGCCTGTGCCAGATAGCCTGCGAGCAGGTCCATGGCCTCCTGGTCATCGGCCATGTCTCCGGCGTTCTTGCCATCCCAGCGCTTTTTAACGCCGGGGCCGGCAATGAGGCCCTCTAGGCAGTTGTCGTGGAAGGGGCAGGCGCTGTGCTCGCCAATGGTGTCGCGCGGGTCGCGCGTGACCAGGATGTGGCCAGCCTCGGGATGCATCATGCCGTGCACGAGCTTACCGCCCGAGAGCACGCCGGCGCCCACGCCGGTGCCGATGGTCAGATACACAACGTCAGTGAGGCCCTGGGCGCAACCAAAGGTGACCTCGCCCAGGCAGGCGACGTTGACGTCGGTATCGTAGCCGCAGGGGATATTGAGCTCGTTTTGGATGGTGCCCAGCAGGTCAAAGTAGCGCCATGCCGTTTTGGGCGTCTCCAGGATCTTGCCGTATTGGGGCGAGGCAGGGTTGACTGCGGTGGGTCCAAAGGCGCCGATGCCCAGCGCGGCGATGCCCTTGTCGGCAAACCATGCATTGACGGCCTCAACGGTCTCCTGCGGGGTCGTGGTCGCGATCTGCTCACGCTCCAGGACCGTACCGTCTGCATAGCCCGTGGCGCAGACCATCTTGGTGCCGCCGGCCTCGAGCGCTCCGATAAGCTGCTGTTCTGCCATAGTATTCCTCTCTGGGACGAGTTGCTCCGTGACTAAAGTATAGAGCTCTAAACCATTTAAGAAAGCGCTATAAAAAGAAGCCTCGCAACGCGGCGGGCGGTGCGGGGCTTCTTTGGTTGCTTTAGTTGCCGGGCCGTCCTTACCCGCGCGGCTTGATTTTATCACGTAGCGACTTGAGGTTCTCCAGTGCCGCGTTAAGCGTCTCGTCCCGCTTGGCAAAGTGGAAACGAATCAGATGGTTGACGGGCTCGCGGAAGAAGCTCGAGCCGGGCACGGCACCCACGCCCACCTTTGAGGCCAGGTCCTCGCAGAACTCGAGGTCGCTGTCGTAGCCAAACTCAGAGATATCCATCATCACGTAGTAGGCGCCCTGCGGTACGTTGTGCTTAAGTCCGATACTATCGAGCCCTTGGCAGAACAGGTCGCGTTTGGCGGTATAGAGGTCAAGGACCTCATCGTAATAGCTGCCGTCGAAATTGAGGGCGGTGACGACGGCTTCCTGCAGGGGAGCGGCGGCACCCACGGTGAGGAAGTCGTGGACCTTCTTGATGCGCTCGGTGATCTTGGCCGGGGCAATGGTGTAGCCAAGACGCCAGCCGGTGATGGAGTACGTCTTAGACAGCGAACTGCAGCTGATGGTGCGCTCGAACATGCCGGGCAGCGTGGCCATATAGACGTGCTCGTGGGGCGCGTAGACGATGTGCTCGTATACCTCGTCGGTAATGCAGTAGGCGTCGTACTTTTTGCAGAGGTCGGCGATAAAGGTGAGCTCCTCGCGCGTAAAGACCTTGCCGCAGGGGTTGGAAGGGTTGCACAGGACGATGGCCTTGGGGTCGTTGTCGCGGAAGGCCGCCTCGAGTGTCTCGCGGTCAAAGTCGAATGTGGGCGGGTTGAGCGGCACGTAGATGGGCTCGGCACCCGAAAGGATCGTGTCGGCGCCGTAGTTCTCGTAGAACGGCGAGAAGATGACGACCTTATCGCCGGGGTTCGTGACCGTCATCATGGCGGCCATCATGGCCTCGGTGGAGCCGCAGGTGACTACGATATTCTCGTTGGGGTTCACCGGCATGCCCATAAAGTGCTCCTGTTTGGCGGCAAGCGCCTCGCGCATGGCCTGGGAGCCCCAGGTGATGGAGTACTGGTGATAGAGCGGCTTGGGATCGGCGGCGATGGTGCTGAGGCTATCGAGCAGCTGCGCCGGGGGATCGAAGTCAGGGAAGCCCTGCGAGAGATTGACAGCGCCGTACTTATTGGAGATGCGTGTCATGCGGCGGATGACCGAATCGGTAAATCTTGCCGTGCGGTTGGAGAGTTCTTTCATGACGGTCCTTTCGAGGATTTGCAGTGGGGCAAGTTTACTCCTATGAAACCGGTGGGATTTGCTCGAAATGGTCTCGAAAAACTCTTTTCAAAATTCTTGAAAATTGGGGCTTGCATCGCGTGGCGTTCCTTGCAATAATAGTCGAGCGCGAAGCGCACAGGACACGGTGGGTGTAGCTCAGTTGGCTAGAGCGACGGGTTGTGGTCCCGTAGGTCGAGGGTTCGAGTCCCTTTACCCACCCCAGTTCTTGCTTCGTGTTGATATCGGGTCGTTAGCTCAGTTGGTAGAGCAGGGGACTCTTAATCCCAAGGTCCAGGGTTCGACCCCCTGACGGCCCACCACACGATATCTCCTCTAAAGTCCGCCACAACGGACTTTAG
>DBFWDM010000009.1:0-3668 GCA_048484635.1 Collinsella sp. | reverse complement strand
CACATCTTGCCGTCACGCAGGGCGATCATGTAGCCAAACTCGCCGCGTAGACAGCCCAGTGCCGCCTCGACGCCGCACTGGGTCGCAAAGATGCGGTCCTGGGCGTCGGGCTGGCCGCCGCGCTGCGTGTGGCCGGGGATGGCGACGCGGGTCTCGCGACCGGTCTTGGCCTCGATCTCCTTGGCGATGTCGTAGACGATCGACGGGCTCGTGCGCTCGGCGAGTTTCTTCTTGTACTCCTTCTTGGACAGCGCCGCGTCCTCCTTGGAGATAGCGCCCTCGGCGACGGCCACGATGGTAAAGCGGCTGCCGGTCTCCATGCGATGCTCGATGGTCTTGATGACGTTATCCATGTCGTAGGGGATCTCGGGAATCAAGATGACATCCGCGCCGCCCGCGACGCCGGCGTATAGCGGGATCCAGCCAACCTTGTGGCCCATGATCTCGATAACGAACACGCGGCCGTGGCTCGAAGCGGTGGTGTGAATGTCGTCGATGCACTTGGTGGCGACGTCGATGGCGCTCGTAAAGCCAAACGTCAGCTCGGTGCCCCAGGTGTCGTTATCGATGGTCTTAGGCAGGGCGATAACGTTGAGGCCCTCTTCGCGCAGACGGTTGGCGGTCTTGGTGGAGCCGTTGCCGCCCAGCATAAACAGGCAGTCGAGCTGCAGCTTATGATAGGTGTGGACCATTGCCGGCACCTTCTCGACGCCGTCGGCCTCGGGAATATCCAGGCGCTTGAACGGCGTACGGCTCGTGCCCAGGATGGTGCCGCCACGGGTAAGGATGCCGCTAAAATCGGCGGGCGTCATGACGCGGAACCGGCTGTAGATAAGGCCCTGGTAGCCGTCCTCAAAACCATAGATCTCAATAGGCTCTTCGCTATTGGTCATAAGCGTTTTGACAATGCCGCGCATGGTGGCGTTGAGCGCCTGGCAGTCGCCGCCACTGGTAAGAAGACCGATCCTAAGCATGATGAATCCTTCCGGGCAAGTTATAACATGCGCATAAGTTTACCCCCGCACACTGTTGATACGGGGGTAAAACGTGTTAGCTCAAGCGTATAGAAATGTAAACAACGTCAGGCGAGCGTAAGGTCGACGAGCCTGGGTCCTTACAGTGCGAAGGCGTCGACGTCGCCCCAGTGGCGGCGCAGCGTAATGGCGGCGGCGGGTTCGGTATTGTCAAAGACGACCGACCATTGCGTATTGCTGGTGATGTCTTTCGGATTGGGTTCTTGCGCTGCAGCGCGTAGGGCCTTCCAAGCGACTGCCTCGTCCTGGGCACCGACATGGGCGTCAAGGACATCGGCGATTGCGATGGCGCGCTCTTTACCATGGCCCAGCTCGCCATTCTTTTGGTTGGGCAGCACTTCGTCGCCATAGCAGGCGTAGAAGTTCGTAACCTGGCGTACAGGAGTCGCTTTGAAAGCACGGTCCGGATCGCGCGGATCCCACTCTACTACGCGCGCGTCACCGGCGGCGTCGTTGATAAAGAAGTGGTAATCGCGTCCTGCCATGGCGTGCATGTCGTAGGCGGAAAGCAGGTCGACAGCTTCTTGCGTGGTGGCGGCACGGTCGAGCACCAGACGGATGGCGAGCGAGGTATTGATGACGGGGCGTTGCACGTCCTGGTCACAGGGCTTGGAATCCAGAGTGAGTACGGCAATGGACACGCCGCATTCGTTAACACCGTCGAGCTGGGCAAACGGGCCCATGAGTGCGGCGGCACGTCTGGCGACGGAGTCAAGCGGAGTGTTATCGCCCAGGTTGTTAAGGGCGGCAAACCCGATGGAGGCATAGCCGCCACGTGGGTGATTGCGCACCAGCAGCGCCGAGGTGTCGTCCTTAAAGTCGTAATTGCGACCGGTGCGCACGCGGCCTTCGGCATCTACGGCGACAAAAGCGCTGCAGGCAAACTGGGGCGCCTGGACATGTACCGGCACACCGGGCAGCACCTGCGCCACCACGGCATCGATGTAGGCCTGGTCGTCGCGCACGCCAGCGGCGATGATGCGATCAAGATCGTAGTCGTAGGCGATGTCGATTGCGTACAGGTCATAGCCATCCGCGTAGCCGGTCAAGCGTTTGAGCGACGCGGCGGACTTGATTTGCTTGTGATAAACGATACCGGTGGCAGCGGCAAGGCCGACGGCGACTCCCGCGACACCGCAGGCGATGGCAATGTTACGTGGCTTCATGACGACTCCTCTCGTCCTGTTAGCGTAATTGTCGCAAAAGGTGCACGGGCATGATGGCTCAACTTGGTGAGTGGCGCGGAATTAAGCACGGAATGAAGAGTGCGGCACTGGCGTGGCGGGGTATGCTGGAGGGGACCATCAACCCAGCGAAAGGGGAGAGCATGACGGATCAGGAAACGCCCGAGCGCGCGCATGTGACGGCCGACGATATCGAGGCCGCCAACGACCTTATCGACTTTATCGAGGCGTGCCCCAGCATGTTCCATACGGCGGCGACCATTATGGCCGAGCTCGACGAGGCGGGCTTTACCTACCTGCCCGAGAACGCGGCGTGGGACATCGAGCCGGGCGGGCGTTATTACACGCAGCGCAACACCTCGAGCGTTGTTGCCTTTAAGGTGGGCGAGGACCTGGCCGCGACGTGGGGCGAGGACGGCGTTGCCGGTGACTATCATTTTCAGCTCACGGCGTCGCACAGCGATTCGCCGACGTTTAAGGTCAAGGCCGTGCCTGAGCTTGACGGCGCGGGCGAGACGCTGCGCCTGAACACCGAGGCCTACGGCGGCATGATCGACTACACCTGGTTCGATCGCCCGCTGGCACTCGCGGGCCGCGTGCTGGTGCGCGAGGGCGACCGTATTGAGAGCCGCCTGCTTGCCACCGAGCGCGAGGTTGCCATTATTCCGAGCCTTGCCATCCACATGAACCGCGGCGTTAACGAGAGCTTTGCTCCCAATCGCGCCGTTGACCTGTGCCCGCTCATCAGCGCTGGTGACCTTAAACAGGGCGACTTTGACGCCCTGATCGCCGACGAGCTGGACGTTGAGCCCGAGCAAATTTTGGGCCGCGATCTGTTCCTGGTCAATCGTCAGGATGCGCGTATTTGGGGCTGGGCCGACGAGTTTATCTCGACACCCAAGCTTGACGACCTGGCCTGCGCCTACACCTCGCTACAGGCATTTTTGGGCGCCGAGAACGCGCGCGACGTCTCGGTCTTCTGCTGTTTTGATAACGAGGAGGTTGGTTCCGAGACCAAACAGGGCGCCATGTCAACGTTCTTGGCCGATGCATTGCGCCGCATTAACGGATCGCTGGGCTTTGACGACGAGTCGTATCATCGCGCCCTTGCCGCATCGATGCTCGTGAGCTGCGACAACGCGCATGCCGTGCACCCCAACCACGCCGAGAAGTGCGATGCGCGCAACCAGGTTGTGCTCAACGGCGGCATCGTCATCAAGGAAGCCGCCAACCAGCACTATTGTACCGATGCCTTTAGCCGCGCGGTGTTCCAAGCTATTTGCGATGACGCCGACGTGCCCACGCAGGCCTTCGCCAACAAGAGCGATATGGCCGGCGGATCCACGCTCGGCAATCTGTCCAATATGCAGGCGAGCATGCATGCCGTGGACGTGGGCCTGCCGCAGCTGGCCATGCACTCGAGCTACGAGACCGGCGGCGTGCGCGACGT
>DBFWDM010000008.1:0-6508 GCA_048484635.1 Collinsella sp. | reverse complement strand
CCCGTTCCCGCTATGATCGCATTCCTCTTGGGTGCAATCTTCCTCGTGCCCGTCGGAGCTGTTTTCGGTGAGCTCACGGCTGCTATCCCCATCTCGGGCGGCATCGTCGAGTATGTCGATCGTAGCTTTGGCCGTACGCTGAGCTACATCACCGGATGGCTTTTGGCTCTGGGCAACGGTATCCTGTGCCCGTGGGAGGCCATCGCCATTTCGACCCTCGTGTCCGAGATGTTCGGCAGCCTGCCCGGTCTTGAGTGGCTGCGCGCCGTCAAGCTCTACACCATCCTGGGCGCCGACGTTTACCTGTTCCCGACGCTGATCGCGCTCGGCTTTGCAGCCTACGTCATCTTCCTCAACTTCCGCGGTGCCAGCTCGGCCGCCAAGCTCCAGGCCTTCCTGACCAAGGCCCTGCTCTGCGGCATGCTGCTCGCCATGGGCGTCTCGCTGTTCACCGGCTCGCCGGACAACGCCATGCCCGTGTTCTCCCAGGTCACCGGCGCTGGCGGCGGCAAGGCCGCTACCGAGGGCGCCAGCCTGTTCGCCGGCATCGTGTCGGTCCTGGTTCTGACCCCGTTCTTCTACGCCGGTTTCGACACCATTCCTCAGCAGGCTGAGGAAGCAGCCGAGGGCCTCAACTGGAACAAGTTCGGCAAGATCATCTCCCTGGCCCTGCTGGCCGCCGGCGGCTTCTACATGGTCTGCATCTACTCGTTCGGCACCATCCTCGACTGGCATGAGTTTGTTAAGAGCCCGGTTCCCGCGCTTGCCTGCCTCAAGGGCATCAACATGCTTCTGTACCTGGCCATGCTCGTCATCGCCACGCTTGGACCCATGGGCCCGATGAACTCCTTCTACGGCGCCACGAGCCGCATCATGCTCGCCATGGGCCGCAAGGGCCAACTGCCTGAGAAGTTCGCCGAGGTCGACCCCAAGTCTGGCGCTCCCAAGCTCGCCTGCGTCGTTCTGGGCGTTATCACCGTCATCGGTCCGTTCCTGGGCAAGAACATGCTCATCCCTCTGACCAACGTGTCGGCTCTCGCCTTCATCTTCTCCTGCGGTATGGTCGCCCTCGTCTGCCTGCGCATGCGCTTCACCGAGCCCGACCTGCCTCGTCCCTACGAGGTGCCCGGCGGCAAGTTTGGCATCGGCCTCGCTATCGCTGCCTGTGCCATCATCATCGGCCTGCTCGTGATTCCGTTCTCTCCCGCCTCCCTCAACATGGTGGAGTGGAGCATCGTGATCGGCTGGTTGGCTATCGGCCTGGCCCTCATGGCTTTCACCAATTCCCGCAAAAAGTAACGCCTAGCCGGGGCGGATCGGGTGCGCGGAATCCTCTCTCCCGCGCACCGAACCCGGCACCACTTGGGTAGCTTTGTGAGGCCTTAACCCAACACGGCCTCGCCCACTATATGGATCCATAAGGAGGAACCATGTCCACTAAGTATGCAATCGTTGGCGGCAAGCTCATCGACGGTACCGGTGCCGAGCCGGTCGAGAACTCCCTCGTTCTCGTCGACGACAACGGCAAGATCGAGTACGCCGGCACTATGCAGGACCTTCCCGAGGGCGTTGAGGTTATCGATGCCGCCGGCAAGACCGTCCTTCCCGGCCTGATCGACACCCACCTGCACTTCTCGGGCAACCTGACCGACGATGATACCGATTGGGTCATGCAGCCGCTCCTCGAGAAGCAGGCCGTCGCCGTCAAGCAGGCCTACGACTGCCTCACCCACGGCCTCACCACCGTCTGCGAGATCGGCCGCTTTGGTATCCAGATCCGTGACTGCATCGACAAGGGCGTCTTTAAGGGCCCGCGCGTTCTGGCCACCGGTCTGGGCTTCTGCCGCGTTGCCGGCCACGGTGACTCCCACCACTGCACCCAGGAGCTCAACAAGGAATCCCACCCCTGGGGCGACCAGGTCGATGGTCCTTGGGATCTGCGCAAGGCCGTCCGTCGTCGCCTGCGCGAGAACCCCGATGCCATCAAGATCTGGGCTACCGGTGGCGGCATCTGGCGCTGGGACTCCGGTCGCGACCAGCACTACTGCTCCGAGGAGATCCAGGCCGTGGTCGAAGAGGCAAAGATGGTCGGCATCCCCGTGTGGAGCCACTGCTACAACAACCACGCCGCTGCCTACGATTCCGTTCGCTTTGGCTGCGAGCAGCTGATTCACGGTTTCGATATCGATGAGCGCACCATGGACCTCATGGCCGAGCAGGGCACCTTCTTCACCCCGACGATCGCCTTCCTGCCCACCTGGTACGCCACCTATCCGCCCGTCTACGTCCCCGAGCTGCACGACAAGTACGAGGGCACCCTGGTCGAGAAGGAGCTGCAGCGCAACTACGACTGCCTGCGCGAGGCCAAGAAGCGCGGCGTCGTCATGACGATCGGCTCCGACTCCTTCTCCTTCGTCACCCCGTACGGCACCTGCTCCATCGAGGAGATGTACGAGTTCGTCGACAAGATCGGCTTCACCCCGGTCGAGACCATCACCTGCGCCACCCTCAACGGTGCCAAGATGTGCCACATCGAGGACGAGACCGGTTCCATCGAGGCCGGCAAGTGCGCCGACCTGCTGGTCGTCAACGGTGACGTCGCCGCCGACATCCACGTGCTCAACACCGACAACATGGACGTCATCATGAAGGACGGCTGGATCGTCGAGGCTGGCACCTTTGGCGAGGCCAACAAATACAGCGCCTAAACTACCGTTCATCGACGACTGGATGTAAAACACAGTATTTGATTGCATAATGCAATGGAGAGGGTCGCTTGCGGCCCTCTTTATTGCTATGGGTGCGATAGATAAAAGGGGATGACGGTGGATTTAAACAGGCTGATTCTGGGCAAGAGCTACAACTCTACCAAGGTCTTTCGTACGGCCCAGCATGTGGTCCAGGCCATCCTGCTCGGTGTTGTCGTTCCGGCGCTTATCCTGCTGCTTATCTGGGATTTAACCGATAATCCCAATCCCGTTCCGGGCGTTGTCGTTATTGCCGGCCTGGTCATGCTGTGCTTCTTCTTCTCGTATGTCTTTGTGGTCCCCGATGACCTCACATCGAGCGCAACCGACCGTACGCTCGCTATCGCATCAAAAATATTCGCCTACACGTCGCGCGGCCTTACGCCCGAAGCGGCCCTGGGCGCCTCCAAAATCATCCTGTCCGAGACCATCGCCTCTGCCATCTGCTTTACCGACGGCAAGCAGGTGCTGGCAAGCTGGGGCGAGGACTCGGCAAAGTGCCCTGCTGGCACCCCGGTGGTGCTCAAGACCACGCTCAACGTGATTGAGACGGGCGAGCAGAGCGTGTTTTCGCGTGACGCCTCCAATGAGACGGGCGGCTATTTTCCCCGCCTGCGCGCCGGCATGGTCGCGCCGCTTACCGTGCGCGGACATTGCGTGGGTACGCTCGAGCTGTACTATCCCCGCCTGAGCAGCATTGATATGCGCCAGACGGCGTTGGCCTCGGGTTTTGCCGATCTCATTTCCACGCAGCTCGCCAGCTTTGAGCTCGAGCGCCAGGACGAGCTCACGGCCCGCGTTGAGCTCCGCGCCCTGCAGTCGCAGGTCGACCCGCATTTTCTATTCAATACCATTAGCACTATCGTGTCGCTCGTTCGAACCGAGCCCGACAAGGCGCGATCGCTGCTGATCGACTTTTCCAACTACTATCGTCAGACGCTTTCTGATTCCGATACGCTCACCACGCTCGAGCACGAGGTGGAACAGGGCACTCGTGATATCAATCTTATGCAGGCCCGGTATGGCGACGGCCGTCTGCGCGTTTCGGTCGACATCGACTTCGAGGTGCGCGACAGCCTGGTACCGCCGTTTATCTTGCAGCCGCTGCTCGAAAATTGCATCAAGCATGCGCAGCGCGAGATCGAGCCGCTTTCTATTCGTGTTAGGGCTTTTGAGACCGATGACGGCTTGGAGATCATCGTCGAAGATGACGGCATCGGGATGAGCGAAGAAGTCTGCGCGCATCTGTTTGAGCAGCATCGCCGAGAGGAGCCCGAGAGCATTACCGCCGACGGCTCCATTAAGCGAGGTTGCGGCCTGGCGCTCTTCAACGTGCTTCAGCGCATCCATTTCTTTTACGGAGAAGATTCTGGTATGCGCGTGAAGTCCCAGGAGGGCGTGGGAACGCAGGTCATCGTTGAGTTGAACGGCGAGCCACATGAGCCGGCGCCGCTAACGGTGTAGCACGCGGTTGGATTGAGAGAAATAGAGGGGAAGCGCATATGTCCGAAGGCTGGAACATCCTGGTGGTTGATGACGAGCCTCCAATTAGGGCTGAGCTACGCTATCTGTTGGAAAAGGATACGCGTGTGGGTCAGATTGCCGAGGCGGGCAATGTCACCGAAGCCGTGGAGTCGATTCTGTCGAACAAGCCCGACGTGCTGTTTTTAGACATTACCATGCCCGGTCGCTCGGGAATTGAGCTTGCCGAGACGCTGCAGAACCTAAAGACGCCGCCGGTCGTGGTGTTTGTGACGGCATTTGCCGAGTATGCGGCCGATGCCTATAACCTCGATGCGGTCGATTACATCGTCAAGCCGGTCGAGGATGCCCGCTTGTCAAAGGCACTCGACAAGATCGAGACTGCCCTGGGCGCTCGCCGTGTCGTCCATGCTCCGCGCCAGCCTTTGCGCCTGACGGTGGATCGCGGGGGCAAAAAGGTGTTCATTCCCGTGGCGGATGTCTGCTACTTTGAGGCGCGCGCCGATTTTTGCAACGCCGTCTGCGCCGAGGGGACATACCTGATCAATGAGTCGATTTCCTCGCTCGAGCGGCGCCTGGCCTCCGAGGGCTTTATCCGTGTCCACCGCAGCTATCTGGTTAATTTGGAAGACGTGCACAATGTCGAGATCGGCTCCACGGGCCTGATGGAGCTCAGGCTCGACCGTGTGAGCTCGACGGTGCCCGTGTCCCGTCGTCGCGCTGCCGAGGTCAAATCGCACTTGGGGCTAGCGTAAGGGTCGGTGTGCCATCGTTTGCCGTTGCAGGTTTGGCATGACTGTGCGGTGGGCATAATGGATTGCATCGAATGAAATCGAAAGGATTATTATGCCCGCGCTCATTACGCATCATCTGTTTGGCGAGGAAAGCATCGACCGTCTTCCGCAGGGCGTTATTACGTCCGACGAGGAGCGCATCGCCTTTATCCTGGGAAACCAAGGTCCCGACCCGTTTTTCTTCCACATGCTCACGCCGCGCATCTCCGACTGCATGTCGCTTGCTCAGGTTATGCACCGCTCGCGCATGTCGCGCCAATTCTCGTGCCTGCGCGACGGCGTGTCGCACCTGCAGCCGCGCGATGCCAATCTGGGTCGCGCCTTTGCGCTGGGCCTGCTGTCGCACTATGTGCTCGATCGCAATGCCCACCCCTTTGTCTACGAGCAGCAGTTTGGCATTGTCGAGTCCGATCCCGAGCTCGAGGCTTCGGGCAGTCAAGTTCATGCCGTGCTCGAAAGCGACTTGGACGTGCTGATGCTGCAGCTCAAGCGCGATGGGGCAACGGTCGAGGATTATCCGCCGGCGGGCGAGATCGTCACCACCGACCGCATCAATCGCGTTGCCGGCGTGCTGATGAGCTACGTCGCCGGACGCGTGTACGGCATCGATATCCCGGCGGGGGAGTACGGCGGCGCCGTAGCTGACATGCAGCTGCTCTACCGCACTATCGAGCCCGCCGGTTCGGCCAAGACGCGCGCGATTTCCCTGCTTGAGGGCTTGGTGCACGATTATTCGCTGCTCGACGGCCTTGCGCACCGCGTGACGACCGAGCTGCCCGAGCGTACCGGCAACCTGGGCCACTTGGCATGGAAGAACCCCTTTACCGACGAGGTCTCGAACGAGAGCTTCCCCGAGGTCTTTGACCGCGCACTGCTCGATTACGAGCTCACCGTCGCCCGCTTTATCGAGACCGGCGATATGGAAGCCGTGACCAACCACGTCAATTACAGCGGTCGCGTGCTCGGCGCCGACGAAGAGTTCGACCGCGAGGAGTAGGGCTCGTGCGTGCCCCTTTGCCGAATCCTTACCGGCGCCTCTGGACAATTGGGGTACGATGAACTAACTGCATATCGGGCGAATACGAAGGGGCCCTGTCCATGAAATACACCAAGCTCGAGCGTAACTGGGTTATGTACGATGTGGGCAACTCGGCCCTCGTGCTGCTCAATACCTCGGTGGTGCCCATCTACTTTAACGCCATCAATACCGGTGCTTCCTCGGCAGACCTGGTGGTCGCCTGGGGCAACGCGCAGACGATTGCCTCGCTGGTCATTGCCATGCTCATGCCCATTCTGGGCGCGCTTGCCGATTACGCCGGCAACAAGATCAAGTTCTTCTTGGGCTTCTTCCTCACGGGCCTGGTTCTTTGCCTGGCGCAGGCTATCCCAATGTCCGCCATGGCATTTTTGACCGTGTACGTGCTGTGCACCATCGGCCTTAACTCTTCTATGACGTTCTACGACGCCATGCTGCCCGACATTACC
>DBFWDM010000007.1:0-10063 GCA_048484635.1 Collinsella sp. | reverse complement strand
CATCATAAAGAGGTCCATCTCGCGGCCGATCTTGCGGTGGTCGCGCTTCTTGGCCTCCTCCAGCATATGCATGTGCTCGTCGAGCTCTTCCTTGGTGGCAAAGGCGACGCCGTTGATGCGGGTGAGCATCTTGTTGTCCTTATCGCCCTTCCAGTAGGCGCCCGAGACGCCGGTGAGCTTAAAGGCCTTGAGAGCCTTGGTGTAGCAGATGTGGGGGCCGACGCACATGTCGATGTAGTCACCCTGCTGGTAGAAGGTGATGCGGGCGTCGTCGTCCAGGTCGCCGATGTGCTCGACCTTGTACTTCTCGCCGCGCTCCTCCATAAGGGCGATAGCCTCGGCGCGGGGCTTCTCATACACGGAGAACTTGAGGTTTTCCTTGACGATCTTTTTCATCTCGGCCTCGATCGCGGGGAAGTCGTCCTCGCTGATCTTGACGCCCTCGGGCAGGTCGACGTCGTAGTAGAAGCCGTTGTCGGTCGCGGGGCCGTAGGCAAAGTCAGCCTGGGGGTACAGGCGCTTAATGGCCTGCGCCATGATGTGCGCGGCGGAGTGGCGGATGACGTGCGTGACCTCGTCCTGCGGGAGCTCGGCCACCGAACCGTCATTGTAGAGTGCCTTCATGGGTATGTTTTCTCCTCTCGGATGCCTGATGCAAGTGCGTGCGATGCGCTCGGCGTTTTAACTTGCATCATTATAGGCAGGTTGCCTTGGTATACAAGCGCCCGCCGCACCTTAATGGCACGGCGGGCGATTTTCTACGCATGCTTCATCGCGTGGCGCGGGGTGTGGGGCGCGCGCGGCTTGCGGCGTGCCCGTGGCTTGCGGCCGGCCCGGCGATGGATGCGTTACTGGATGCGAGTTCGGCAGTAGGGGCAGACCTTCCAGTGCGCATCGAGCGGGCGATGGCAGCTGGGGCACACGTTGCGAACCTGGGTGTCGCACACGGGGCAGACAACGAAGTCCTTCTCGATGGGCGCGCCGCACTGCGGGCAGGTACCGTACTGGGCAAGCTGTCGCTCGCGCAGGGCCATGTCCAGCTCCTGCTCCTCGCGGTCGGACGCATAGGAGTGCGGGCGCAGGACCAGGTAGGCGATGAGGCCCACGAACGGGATGAGGGCGATGATGCCCCATGCCACGTAGGCGCTGGCGCCGCGGCGGCGAGCGTCGATGAACACATAGACGACCGACAGCACGTACAGGGCGATGATAAAGCCAACGAAGGCATAGACGACGCCCATGAGCTGCGGCGACATGAGCTCGGAGATGTACTTGGACATTACGGATACCTTTCGGAATATTAACAGTCCGGTCAAGTTTACCACGGGGTTTGTTTATATGGGACCACGGCCGGGTACGGGGCCGGCGCGGACACAAACATCTCAATCTGTAACAGCTGGGAGCGGAATCCGGGTCTAGATGTTACAGATCGAGACACAGGGGTCCCTCCCCGACTTCAATCTCGATCTGTAACATCTTGAACCCAAATCCTCGTCTAACTGTTACAGATCGAGACGAACGGTTGCCGTAGTTGTCGGCAGACGAGGTTGTCGACGTTGCCGGGTCTCCCCTCGCCTGCCGTTGGCGGGTGTTGCGAGGCTGTTCGCCGCATTGCCGCCGCACTGGGGGTGTGCAGACCGTAGGATAGTCCTATTGACAGCCTGTCAACTTGTCTGGGAGGCACCGTGGCAGAAACGTTTGATATCGCAATTGTGGGCGCGGGCATTACCGGGTGTGCCATCGCGAGGCAGCTCGCGCGCTATAACCTGTCCATTTGCGTGGTAGAGGCTGCCAACGATATCGCGCTGGGCGCCTCGAAGGCCAATGGCGGCCTGGTGCACGCCGGCTACGATCCGACACCGGGCACGGTTAAGGCGCAGGTCAACACCCGTGGTTGCGAGCTATATGGCACATGGGCCCAGGAGCTAGGCTTTTTATTCCGCCGCACCGGGTCGATGGTGTTGGGTTTTAACGACGAGGACCGCGCGCATCTGGAGCAGCTGCGGCGCAACGGCCAGGCCAACGGTGTGCCCGAGCTGTCGATCGTCGGACCCGACCGCATCCACGAGTTAGAGCCGCGCGCCAGTGCCGATGCAACGTGCGCGTTGTGGTGCCCCTCGACAGGGTTTGTCGACCCGTTTGAGGTTGCCATCGCCGCGCTGGAGAACGCCGTGGCCAACGGGGTGGCGTTTATGCGGTCCGCGCCGGTGGAGGCGATTGAAGTCGCGGGCTCGAGCGACGACGCGCGCTTTACGCTGGCGACCCCCGCTGGCAACGTGCGCTGCCGCTACCTGATCAACGCCGCGGGCAACGGCGCCGCCGACATCTCGCATATGGCGGGCGCCGAGGAGTTCCAGATGGTCTGGCGCCAGGGAAACATCGTGGTGATGGACAAGGAGCCGCGCACGCTCATGCCGCTCTACCCCGTGCCGACGCCGATATCGAAGGGCGTTATCGTCACGGGCACCGTGCACGGCAACACCGTGATCACCGCAACGGCTGCCATGCGCGAGCCGGGCGACACGCAGACCTATGCGAGCGATGTGAACGCGCTGCTGACCGGTGCGCGCAAGCTGGTGCCCGATCTGGATACGCGCCGCGTGGTGCGCGCATTTGCCGGCGGGCGTCCGGTCATTCAGGGAACGAACGACTTCTTTATTGGACAGTCGGCCGTGGTGCCGGGGCTTTTCCAGGCGGCGGGCATTCAGTCGCCGGGTGTGGCGAGCGCGCCGGCCATTGCCGAGCGTATGGAGCTTGTGATGCGTGAGGCAGGCGTGGAGCTGCACGAGCGGGCGGACTGGAACCCAATTCGCCGCGCGCCGGACGACTTTGACCGCGCACCGTTGGCGCACAAGGAGGAGCTCATTGAGTCCAATCCCGCGTGGGGTCAGATTGTCTGCCGCTGCGAGACAGTACCCGAGGCCGAGATCGTGGCCGCGATCCGACGCCAGCCGGGCGCGGTCTCGGTCGAGGGCGTCAAGCGCCGCTGCCGTGCCGGCATGGGTCGGTGCCAGAGTGGTTTTTGCCAGAGCCGCGTGGTTGCGATCCTTGCTCGCGAGTTGGGCTGCGACCCCAGCGACGTGCTGTTGGAGGATGCCGGATCTTGGCTGGTTAAGGGACCGCTGAAGGGGGTGCGCTAGGATGGCGGAATTCAAATCGAGTGCTACAGACAGCGGTGCCGTTGAGTCAGTACCGACGCAGGCGTTCAACGTGGTCGCTATCGGCGGCGGACCTGCCGGCATGGCGGCCGCGCTGGCCGCGCATAAGGCAGGCGCACGCGTGGCCATCGTAGAGCGCGAGCAACACCTGGGCGGCATCCTGCGCCAGTGCATCCACCCCGGTTTTGGTCTTTCGCACTTTAAGCAGGAGCTCACCGGTCCCGAGTACGCGCAGCGTTTTATCGACCGGGTGCACGCAACCGACATTGTGCTGTTCCTGAACAGCATGGTGATTGGGATTGATTCAGGCGAGCCTACGGAAGACACCGCGGTCCACACCGTCACGCTCATGAGCCCTGCCGGCATGCTGCAGCTCACCGGGCGCGCAATCGTCCTTGCCATGGGTTGCCGTGAACGCACCCGCAGCGAGATCAAGATCCCCGGCAGTCGTCCCGCCGGCGTGTTTACGGCCGGCCTGGCGCAGCGATACATCAATATCGAGAACCTCAAGCCTGGCTCGCGCGCTGTCATTTTGGGTTCGGGCGATATCGGGCTGATCATGGCACGCCGCTGCACGCTCGAGGGGATTTCGGTCGAGGGCGTGTACGAGCTCATGCCGTACGCCAACGGCCTGCGCCGCAACGTCAAGAACTGCCTGGACGACTTTGGCATTCCGCTGCATCTGTCCACCACGGTCACTCGCGTAATCGGGCACGACCGCGTGGAGGCCGTCGAGGTAAGCCAGGTCGACGAGCACCTGGCACCCATTGCCGGGACGGAGCGCATCGTTCCGTGCGACACGCTGCTGCTTTCGGTGGGTCTGATTCCCGAGAACGAGCTTTCGGTTGCCGCAGGCGTGGAGCTTGACCCGCGCACGCGTGGCGCTGTGGTGGACCAGAGCCTGCAGACGGGCGTGCCGGGCATCTTTGCCTGCGGCAACGTGCTGCACGTACACGACCTGGCCGACAACGTGACGACCGAGTCCGAGCGGGCAGGCGCGGCTGCGGCGGCGTGGGCGCTGGGCGGCAGCGAGGATGTCAAAACGGGCCCGGGCTGCAAACTCACGGTCTCCCCCGCCGGCATCGCAGGCTACGCGCTACCGGGACGCATCACAACCGTCGGGCTCTCCAAGCTCAACTTCCGCGTGCGCCGACCCGTCGACGCCGCCCGCGTGCGTATTCTCGCTGGCGGCGAGGAACTGTTTGCAGGTAAGGTCCGCGCGTTTAAACCGAGCGTTATGGAAAGCTTCCCACTGCCAGCAAAGGTGATTCAGCGCGCACTCGACCTAGGTGCTAGCGAAATTGTCCTGTCCGTCGATCCCGTCGAGGAGGTGTAAGGCCATGAGCACGAATGTGACCGAGACATTGCAGTTCAATTGCACGACCTGCCCATCCGAATGCCTTCTGACCGT
Organism: Collinsella sp.; assembly: GCA_048484635.1. Classification (GTDB taxonomy): domain Bacteria; phylum Actinomycetota; class Coriobacteriia; order Coriobacteriales; family Coriobacteriaceae; genus Collinsella. Next base: position 5,494 of record DBFWDM010000007.1, on the reverse strand, counting down.
AGAGGTGGAGCGCGACGCCAATGGCGCCGTGGCACAGGTGCGCTCCGTAACCGGCAACAAATGTCCGCGCGGCGATAAGTTCGCACATCAGGAGCTCACCTGCCCCATGCGCGTGCTCACCACCACCGTGGCCGTATCTGGCGGCGACGAGGCCCTGCTCCCCGTACGCACGGCCGAGGCCATCCCGCTAGAACTTCACGCCCAAGCCATGGACCTCATCCGCGGCCTGGTCGTCGAAGCTCCCATCCGCATGGGAGATGTCGTGCTAAAGAACCTCCTAGACACCAACATCAACCTAATCGCCAGCATGGACATCGACCGAGCCCAAGTAGCTAATTAGGGACGGGGCTCTTTTAGCTACCCCGCCATCCACCCCGCCCCTCCTCAATTGCGGTGAAATAGTTCCTGATTTCCGCCAAAACCCCGGCATCCAGGAACTATTCCACCGCAACTATCCTTGGAATCGGTATTTAGCCTGTGTCTACTTTAGTGTCATTTCAAAACTATGCCGGATTACGGGGCCGATTCGTAGACCCCCATCCATACCGGCAATTTTCGATTTTTGATAAGCCGTCTACCGTCGGTTTTAAATTCGCAATTATTTCCATGGTCAAGCAATACAGGTCCAGCCCCGTAATCCGCCATAGTTTTGTAAGCAGCCCATTTGGGACGGCCTCTTTTAGCTACTTTTGCCCGCATGGTTGCCAGAGTGACCATGCCAAGGAGTGTCCCAAAGTGTCGGCATAAAAGGAACGTCCCTATGTGCCGGGCTTGGGATAGCATGGTGGCACCCTAGCGAAAGGATGCTTCATGGCACATGTCGATGACCAGCGTGCGGCGCGCGTGCTCGATGCGCTCGAGGCTCAGCACCCCGGCGCACAGCTGCTCGTAAACGACCCGTGGTCGATTTATTACCTGACCGGCTTTTATGCCGATATGTTCGAGCGTTTTTGCGGCGTGCTGCTCGCACGCGATAGCGAGCCCGTAATCTTGGTCAACGCGCTGCATCAGCTGCCCGAGTATGACAATGCCCGCGTTGCCTACCACACCGATACCGACGTCGTGACCGACGCCATCGCGAGTGAGATCGACCCGACCAAACCACTCGGCATCGATACCGTCATGCGCTCTGGCTTTTTGATGCCGCTCATGGAGCGCCACGCAGCCAGCGAGTTTTTCCTGGGCGACTTTGCCGTCACCGTCGCACGCACCCACAAGGATGCCGCGGAGCAGGAGCTCATGCGCGTGTCCTCGGCCGCCAACGACGCTGTGATGGCCGACACTATCAAGCTCGTTCACGAGGGCGTGACGGAACGCGAAATTGCCGACCAGATGCTCGGCCTGTATCGCAAGCACGGCTGCGAGGGCTTTAGCTTTCCGCCCATCGTGAGCTTTGGTGCTAACGCCGGCGACCCGCACCACGAGCCCGACGACACCGTGCTCAAGCGCGGCGACGTGGTGCTGTTCGACATTGGCGGGCGTCGTCGCAACTACTGCTCGGACATGACGCGCACGTTCTTTTGGGGCGAGCCGGACGAGAGGACGGCGCGTATCTACGACATCGTGCGCCGTGCCAACGAGGCCGCCGAGGCGCTCATCGCACCGGGCGTGCGCATGTGCGACCTGGACCGCGCCGCGCGCGGCGTGATTGAGGACGCTGGCTACGGCAAGTACTTTACGCATCGCCTGGGTCACTCGATCGGCCTGCAAGACCACGAGCCGGGCGACGTCTCACTCGTCAACGAGCAGGTTGTCGAGCCGGGCATGACCTTCTCTATCGAGCCGGGCATCTACCTCCCCGGCCGCACCGGCATCCGCATCGAGGACTTGGCCCTAGTTACCGAGTCCGGCGTCGAGATTCTCAACGCCTACCCCCACGATCCGATCCGCCTAGACTAGGCAATGCGGCAAAGGGACAGCTCCTTTGCCGCATCCCACCAATACCGCGCCACAAAAACGGCCTATCTACTACGTTTAACCCGCATGGGTCGACCATACCCGCGTTTTCGCAAAATCCGCAGGCCGTCTACCTGCACTGATAATTTCGCGATGTTCCGTGTGGCCGAGGGTAGTCGGTAAAACGTAGTAGATAGCCCCATTTCGTGGCAAGCGAGTCAACTCGGGGCACAGGGCAGCTAAAAAAGCCCCGTCCCAAATTGGATGCTTTTGAGTTGCGGTGATATACGGACTGTTTGAGGCTTCTGGCTTGTAAAACAGTCCGTATTTCACCGCAACTGCTGAGGGGATGGGTTAGCGCAGCAGGCCGGCTACTTCGCCGGCTAGGGTGATGGTGCCGGCTGCTACGAAGGGCTCGCCTGCGGCCTTGAAAGCTGCAAGGGCCTCGGAAACGCTGGGGTACACGCCTGCGAGCTTATCGGCGTCCACAAGGGCGGCGAGCTCCTCTGCCGGCAGGGCGCGATCGGAATCGGTCTGCGTCACGACCACGCGGGGGAACGCCGGAACCAGAACGTCAACGATGCCTGCCACGTCCTTGTCGGCCAGCGCAGCGCACAGCAACGTGGGGCGATTCTCCACGCACGGATCGATCTCGTCCAGCGCGCTTACAAAGTTCTCGCAGCTCTGGGGGTTATGACAAGCGTCAATCAGCTTGAGCGGATCGGTCCCCAGCACGTCAAAACGACCCGGCGTGGGGCAGCCCATAAGCGACGCATCGAGCTTGTCATGGTCGAGTTCGCGGCCCAGATAGCCCTCGCACAGCATAATCGCGCACGCGGCATTCTGCGGCTGATAGGCCGGCTTGACCATGCTCGACGTATAGATCGCACGCGGTGTGGTGCAGCTAAACTCAACCGTATCGCCCACGTGCTCCGGCACCTTGGTCGTGGCATGGTTCACCACCAGCGGCACTATGCCGCACTCGCGGCAACGGGCATCCATCACGCGTTGAACGCTCGCCTCGTGTGTGCCCTCGCTCAAAACAACCAAGCGCCCGGGTTTGACAACCGCAGCCTTCTCACCCGCAATGGCCTCGAGCGTGTCGCCCAAAATACGTGTGTGATCGAGCCCAATGCCTGTAATGGCCACGGCGACAGGATCGGTCGCACTCGTAGCATCCCAGCGTCCGCCCATGCCGACCTCAAGCACGGCCACGTCCACGCAAGCCTCGGCAAACACCACCAGTGCAGCAGCCGTCAGCAGGTCAAACGGCGTGATGGTATAGGCGCGCTCCCCCGCCGCCACACGACGCGCATTCACGCGACGCCCCGCCTCGACAGCCGCCGAAACGCCACGGGCAAAGGCCTCGTCGCTCACAACGCGCCCGTCAACCTCCATGCGCTCGGGATAGCGCACCAGCTGCGGCGACGTATAAAGCGCGGTCTTGAGCCCCTCGCCGCGAAGGATAGCAGCCGAAAAACGCGTAGTCGAAGTCTTGCCATTGGTACCGGCAACCTGAATGCAATCGAAATACTCGTCCGGACGCCCCAGCTCATAGAGCATATCGATAACCGTCTCGAGCAGAGGACCAGCATCCCCAGAAATCCGCCCCGTATCAGCAGCAAGCCCCACAGCCTCATCAAACGAAAGCAGCTCAAACGAGAAAGGAACGACATACGACCCAGAACGCTTAGCCATAACCCAAAGTCCCCTCAACATAAAAAGAGGCCCGAATCAACAACGAGCCCCTCCCATTCAAAATATCAGCCAAACACCGCTTGCAGCAGAATCAAGGCCACAACCAAGTGGCCCTACCAGGCAGCGGACGCCACCGTAACCGCTATGGGAGCGGTTTGGGGCTTTGCTCGATACAAGTTCCGCACGAGCCGAAGGCCACTTAATGTGGCCTTCGTGCGAGCAGGACTGTTCGCAGTAGCGAGCAATGCCCCAAACCGCGCCCCACAGTCCACCTTACGAGAAGTCAGCAACCTGAGCAGTCAGTGCCGCCAGGATCTCCTTGAGCTCTGCTGCACGGTCCCTCTTCTTCTGGACCACCGCGGGCGCGGCCTTGGCCACAAAGCCCTCATTGGCCAGCGTCTTCTCGCAGCCGGCGAGCTCCTTCTGGGCCGCGGCGATCTCCTTCTCCAGGCGTGCCTTCTCGGCCGAAAGGTCAACCTTGCCCTCGAGCACCACAAAGACCTCGACGCCGCTGTCGACCACGGCGATGCTCGCAGCCGGCTTCTCAACATCGGTACCCATGACCAGCGAAGCGGTGTTGGCCAGCGGCTCAATGGTCGAGCGCAGGCTCTCGAGCTTCTCGATGTCCTCGGCACCGGCGCGCACGACCACGTCGAGCTCGGCCTTGGGGCTCAAGCGATAACGCGAACGCGTGGCGCGGGCGGCGGAAACGACGGCGCGGCACAGCTCAAACGCGCGCTCGGCGTCCTCGTCAACATACTTGGCGTAGTCGGTGGGCTCGGGCCACTTGGCGATCATGAGCGCCTCGGCGCGGTCCACGTTGCCCTCGGCGTCCAGATCGAGCACGCTCGCCGGCATGTTGTCCCAAATCTCCTCGGTAACAAACGGCATGAGCGGGTGCATCAGTCGAATGGAGGTGTCGAGCACAAAGATCAGGTTGCGCTGGGCCTGCAGACGGCCCTCGCCCTTCAGGCGGGCCTTGGTGACCTCGACGTACCAGTCGCAGACCTCGTTCCAGAAGAACTGCTGCACACCGCGGGCCATATCGCCAAAGGTGTAGTTCTCAATACCCTCGGTGACCATCTTCACGGCCTTGGCCAAGCGGCTGAACATCCAAGCGTCTGCCGGCGTCTCCACGACGGGCTCGCCGGGCGTGTAGCCCTCCATGTTCATAAGCAGGAAGCGGCTGGCGTTCCAGATCTTGGTCACAAACGACTTGGCCTGGTCGGTACGCGGGCTGTCGATGAGCTTCTTGGTCTTCTTGTCGATGTTCGCGTCGAACTTAACATCCTGGTTGTTGGTGCACAGTGTGAGCAGGTTGTAGCGCATGGCATCGGCGCCGTACATGCCAATGAGGTCCATGGGGTCAACGCCGTTGCCCTTGGACTTAGACATGCGGCTGCCGTCCTTGGCAAGGATCGTCGGGTAGATGACGACATCCTTAAACGGCACCTCGTCCAGGAAATACAGCGAGCTCATGACCATGCGGGCGACCCACAGCGCGATGATGTCGCGCGCGGTGACGAGCGCCGTCGTGGGGTGATGTCCCTCGAGCAGCTCCGGCTTTTGCGGCCAGCCCTGCGTGGCGAAGGTCCACAGCTGCGAGCTAAACCAGGTGTCCAGCACGTTTTCGTCCTGATGCACGTGATGACCGCCGCACTTGGGGCACACGTCGGTGTCCTCGGTAAGAGCGTCCTCCCAGCCGCAGTCCTCGCAGTAGAACACGGGAATGCGGTGGCCCCACCACAGCTGGCGGCTAATGCACCAGTCCTTGAGGTTCTCCATCCAGGTGGTGTAGGTCTGCGTCCAGCGCGCGGGGTGGAAGGTGACCTTGCCGGAGTTAACGGCGTCGAGCGCCGGCCCCTTGAGCTTGTCGACGGCCACAAACCACTGCTCGGAC
>DBFWDM010000006.1:0-3840 GCA_048484635.1 Collinsella sp. | reverse complement strand
TGAGCCGCACGAGCTTTGACTGGGGCATTCAGGTCCCGTTTGACGAGGGTCACGTGACCTACGTGTGGTTCGATGCGCTGCTCAACTATATGACGGCCGTCGGCTACGGTGTCGACACCGACGAGGCGCGTGCCGAGCTGGACTATCGCTGGCCCGCGCAGTTCCACATCGTGGGCAAGGACATCATCCGCTTCCACTGCGTCATTTGGCCCGCCATGCTCATGGCCATCGGCGATGCCCTGCCCGAGCACGTCTTTGCCCACGGCTTCCTGACCGTGCGCAATGCCGAGACCGGCAAGGCCGAGAAGATGTCCAAGAGCCGCGGCAACGCCATCGCTCCGCAGGACGTTATCGATATGCTGGGCGTTGAGGGCTATCGCTACTACTTCATGACCGATGTGGTCCCCGGCACCGACGGCGCCATCAGCTTCGATCGCATGGAGCAGGTCTACAACGCCGACCTGGCCAACAGCTGGGGCAACCTTATCTCGCGTTCGCTCAACATGAGCGGCAAGTACTTTGATGGTTGCGCGCCCGCCAAGCCCGCATCGTTCGATGCGTTCGACAACCCGCTGGCAAAGATCGCCGATGGTCTGGTCGAGCGCTACATGGCCAAGATGGACGTGCTCGATTACGGCGGAGCCAAGGACGAGGTCATGGAGCTCATCCATGCCGCCAACCACTACATCGAGGACTCTGAGCCTTGGGCACTTGCCAAGGACGAGGCCAAGGCTGACGAGCTGGCGTTTGTGATCTACAACCTGCTCGAGGCCATCCGCATTGCCGCCCACCTGCTGATGCCGCTCATGCCTCAGACCTCTGCCGAGGCCCTGCGCCGCCTGTCCTGCGAGGACGAGGCCGCGACCGACGACCTCAAGGGCATTTGCGCTTGGGGCCTGCTTGCCGGCGGTCAGCCTGTCGAGAAGGGCGAGCCGCTGTTCCCGCGTCTGGGCTAAGACGCGGCGCGCCATATCGGCAATTTGCTGTTTAGATGTAAGGGCATGGCCGCCACGGTCCATGCCCTTTCGTTTCAAGACGCCGCCATCATGCTAAGGAGGCAACTATGACAACTTCGCCTTTGGCAAACCCCACGGCAACAAGGGAGCTGCTGGAGGAGTTTGGCCTTGCGACCAAGCATCGCCTGGGCCAGAACTTCCTGATCGACAACCATGTGATCGAGCGCATTTGCGAGCTTGCCGAGCTTGCGGGCGATGAGCGCGTGCTCGAGGTTGGTCCGGGCGTTGGCACGCTCACGCTTGCGCTGTTGCAGGAGGCGGCGTGCGTCACGTCGATCGAAGCAGATCCCGAGCTCGAACCGGTGCTCGACGCCCATGCCGCCGACTATGCCAACTTCCGCTTTATCATGAGCGACGCGCTTAAGGTGGGCCCGGAGCAGATTGAGCAGGCCGCCGGCGGCGAGCCCACGGTATTTGTCGCGAACTTGCCCTATAACGTGGCGGCGACGATCATTTTGCAATTTTTCCAGACGATGCCGGCGCTCAAGCGTGCCGTCGTCATGGTGCAAAAGGAGGTTGCCGATCGCATTGCCGCAGTGCCGGGCAACAAGACCTATGGCGGCTATACGGCAAAGCTCGGCCTGTATGCGCAGGTGACGGGTCGCTTTGAGGTGCCGCCGCGTTGCTTTATGCCAGCGCCGCACGTGGACTCGGCCGTCGTGCGTATCGACCGTGTTGACGGCGTGGTGCCCGAGGGGCTCGATCGCGAATTCGTGGCTCGTGTGATCGACGCTGCATTTGCTCAGCGGCGCAAGACCATCCGAAATTCCATGAGCGCCAACGGTTTTGCCAAGGACGTGCTCGATGCCGCTTTTGAGGTTTGCGGTATCGCACCCACCACGCGCGCCGAGACGCTCGATGTTGCCGACTTTGTCCGTCTGGCCCGGGAGCTAATCCATGACGCCTAATGCCGAACGCGTGACGTTTACCAAGAAAAAGAAGACGGTTGCTTGTCCCGTGCCCTTGGCGCCGCTTGCCGACACGCATGCACATCTGCTTTCGTTTTGGGGCAAGGATGTGCCCGAGACGCTCGTGCGCGCCAAAGCCGCGGGCGTCGACCTGTTGGTGACGATGTTCGACCCCATTGCCGACAAGCGCAGCGTGGCGGACTATAGCGACTGGCTGGTGCGCGAGATTCTTCCGATGCAGGATATTCCGCAGATCAAGTATCTTGCCGGCGTGCATCCGTATGGCGCGCCGGACTATACCGACGACGTTCATGCACAGGTCGTTGCGGCACTTGATGACCCCTTATGCGCCGGTATTGGCGAAATCGGCCTGGACTATCACATGGACTATGACGACGATATCGCGCCGGCACCCCATAACGTGCAGATTGATTGCATGGCGCGCCAGCTCGAGCTTGCCGTGCGCCGCAATGTGCCGGTGGAGCTGCACCTGCGTCACGAGGACTCGGATGGGGAGCGCACCTCGCACGTTGATGCGTACAACGTACTGCGCGAGGTGGGTGTGCCCCAGGCTGGTTGTGTGCTGCACTGTTTTGGCGAGGACCGCGCCACGATGGAGCGCTTTGTGGATTTGGGCTGCTATATCGCCTATGGCGGTGCGGCCACCTTTAAGCGCAACGACGATGTGCGCGAGGCATTTGCGGCAACCCCACTCGATCGAATTTTGTTCGAGACGGATTGCCCGTATATGGCTCCGGAGCCCATCCGCGGTCTTGAATGCGAGCCCGCAATGATCTCCATTACGGCAAACACGCTGGTCAACGACCGTGTCGATCGTACCGGCGAGGATGCTGAGGCAATCGCGCGAGCAGCTTGGGAAAATGCCTGCAAACTTTTTCAAAAATAGTTCTTGCGTTCGCGATGGCGCTCCGTTATTCTAATTCCTGCACGCGGGCGTGGCGGAATTGGCAGACGCGTACGGTTCAGGTCCGTATGGGGGCAACCCCATGAAGGTTCAAGTCCTTTCGCCCGCACCATTAAATGAAAGAGCTCCCAGCAATGGGAGCTTTTTTGTTATGGGCCCATCACAGGGACTTGAACCTGTAAAGAAGCGAGCGTAAAGAAAACGCGGAGCGTTTTTAGCGAGCTGGCGAGGACGCCGGCAGGCGAATTGACAGATGTGACATAGGGTCCTCGTATAGCGAAGCTTCCTGTGGGGCAAAAAATGTCAAATATGAGTACTGTCACTAAATGAATCACATTTTCAAAGGTGATCATTGCACTATTTACGCAACAAATGTTTGCTAACTTAACACTGCCTTGAGCTGAACTGAGTCAATTTGAAAGGAATCTTGGTCCAACAGTTCGTTTTGGTCTTTAAAACGCTGTTACTAAACTGGTAGCAGTACTCATATTTGGACTTTTTTGTCCACGGCTCCTCTCGTCGGGATCGTGTGAGGGTCTGAGATGGGTATCCTAGTGCCAACGTGTGCCTATCAGAGGAGAGACCATGCTGTTGTCCGGTATCATCGCTGCTCTTACGAGCTTTCTACTTCCCATCATCATTTTGTTGCTGCTGCTCCCCAACGCCTGCTATGTCGTTGAACAGCAGCATGCCGTGATCATCGAGCGTCTGGGCAAGTTCAATCGCATCGTCAACGCGGGCTTCCACATGAAGGTGCCCGTGATCGACCGCAAGGCCGCCACGGTGAGTCTGCGCACCATGAAAAACGGTTTTGGCATCGACGTTAAGACCCAGGACAACGTGACCATCGGCCTTGAGGTCTCTGCTCAGTACCACGTGAGCTATGACATGGGCGCCGGCCCGGCAGATTCGGGCATCTACAAGAGCTACTACATGCTGCAGGAGCCCGTCGACCAGATGCGTGATTTCATCACCGACGCCCTGCGCTCTT
>DBFWDM010000005.1:0-14866 GCA_048484635.1 Collinsella sp. | reverse complement strand
TTATTGGTGTAGATGGAGTTGATCATGAGGTCGAGCAGTTTTTTGCTCTCGGTCTTAAATTGACGCATGTGCAGTCCTTTCGCGCTACCCCTGTCCGCAAAAACGGCCCGGTCGCCCGAGCCGCATCGCAGACCTGCTATGTTCAGACTTAGATTTTATAACCCATTAACGCGCATATATACATACGGAATCGAAAAACTGTATGTCCGAGAGCTCCGATGCGCCAATTGCCAAGGAGTGTCCCCAACTGCCGGCAGAAAAGGAACGTCCCTATCTGCCATCTACGCGCTTGGCCATCCAGACATGGGGTTGGCCCTCGTCTTCGTAATCTACCGGGGCAATTTGCGTGTAGCCCGCCTTTGCATAGAGCGGCAGCACGTATTCCTGCGCATGCAGCTTAATAAGCTTAGCGCCGGCATCGCGTGCACACGCAGCACTGGCCTCGACGATCGCACTCGCCAGTCCGCGACGACGCATAGCCGGCAGCACGGCGACGCGCCCCATAATGTAGGTCTCCCCCGCCGCAACGCCTTCGTCCATGTCGCATGCCGGCAACACCGGGGCCTCTGCGTCAGCCACGCGCTCAAGCTCTTCGGGAAACACGCGCGAGCAACCGGCAAGCTCGTCGTCTACATAGAGCGTCACATGAATGCAGTTTGGATCCTCGTCGATAGCGTCGAACTCATTCTCGTAGCCCTGCTCGTCCATAAAAACGACGCGGCGCACCAACGCCGCGTCATCAAAGCATCCCGTCTTAAGTTGGATATCCATGGCTGCCCTTTCATTCAATGCGAACGTTAGGGACAGATATTAGCGAAAATGAGCTCCGCGCACGCTAAACTTCGCGCGAGCCTTCGCCAGGCAGTCGTAATGACCCACGTTATGGGCATCGCTCGCGATGAAGCTGTACAGGTTCTGATCGAACAGGCGCTGTGCCGGCTTTTTCTCGCGACCAAAGCGACCGCCGGCAATAAAGTCCGCCGAAGCCTGCAGCTTGCAGCCCATATCGACCAGGCGCTCCGCCACGCTTACATCCTTTTGAACCGCACGATAGCGCTCAGGATGAGCGATAATCACCTGGTAACCACGGCACTGCAAATCGTAAATCGTGTTCTCGTACTCTCTAAACGCATACGCATCGGCATGCGTCGAAAGCTCGAGCAGAAACTCGTTGGTCCCATCGAAATGCAAGTGCTCCGCGGCATCGATACCAAGCTCAACGAGCTTTCGATGGTTGACCTCGAAGCCCATCTGGAGCGGAAAACCGTCAGCGTTATCACGCAGCAGCTCAAAGGCATCCCACATCTTGTCGTAATCAAAATAGGGATCACGGCAGTGAGGAGTGCAAACGATTCTGGTTACACCGGCCCGCTTGGCAGCCTCGAGCATCGCCAAGCTCTCATCGAGATCGGCGGCGCCGTCGTCTACACCCGGCAAGATATGGCAATGAATGTCACGCATAGGTCAGCCTTAATCAACTAAACGTTTGCTCGGTTGGTGAAGATGCCCTTTTTGGAAGTCCCCTGATCGTCGGAGCCCTTCTTCACCTTCTTACCGTCCTTGGTGTAGTAGGAGTAGTAGTACTCGCTGGTCTCGGTCTCGCAGTAGTTCATAACGGTACCGATGAGCTTGACCTTCTCGGACTTCTTAAGCTGACCGATGGCGTTGAGCGCCTCCTCGCGCTTGGTGAAGTCCTCACGCACGACAAAAAGCGCACCGTCGGTCAGACTTGCGATCTCGGCAGCATCGATGAAGGTGCCGACCGGGGGAGCATCAAAGATGACGTACTGGAACTTGGCGGACAGTGCCTTTACCAGCTTGGCAAAGCGGTGAGAGACGATGATGTCGGCAGGATTGGGAATATGCGGCTCGGCATCGAGGAAGTAGAAGTTCTTCTGACCCGTCTCGACAATCGCCTGGTCAATAGAAACCTGCTCGGAAAGGACTGCATAGAGTCCGCCGCGGGAGCGGACGCCGAGCATATCGGCAAGGGACCTGCGACGCATATCAGCCTCGACCAGCAGGACGCTCTTGCCGCTGGTGGCGATAGCCTGGGCAAGGTTGATGGAAACCGTAGACTTGCCCTCGTTGGGAATCGAGGACGTAACGGTGATGGTGCGAATGGGGTCGTCCACGCTCGCAAAGCGGATGTTGGCCAGAAGGGTCTTGGCGGCATTCTGTACAACGAGCTTATCGGTGTTCTTTGCCTTAGCCATGCCTATTTACCACCTTTCATAGCCGGAATTCGGCCAACAACGGGAATGCCCAGGAGCTCTTCTGCCTCTTCGGCACCGCGGATGCGGGTGTTGAGCATGTCTGCCAAAACGACATAGGCAACTGCGATAAAGATGCCCGCGAGGAACGCGACAGCAACGTACAGCATACGCTTGGGGCCGCTGGGGACTTCGGGAGTCTTAGCCTCGTCGATAACGTTGATGCTCTGGGCAGCGCCGACGTTCTGAGCGACCGTACTCACCGAGCTGGCCATGGCCTTTGCGACCTTAGCCGTCTCCTTGGCATCGGTGCCGGTAACCGAAAGCGTAATGACACGCGTGGTGGTCTCGGAGGAAACAGACACCTTGTAGTCATCCAGGTCAGCAAGGCCCAGCTCATTGGCAGCACCGCTCTTAACGCTATCGCTATCCAGCAGCGTGGCGATATCGTTGGAAAGCATCTGGCTCGCCGAGAGATCGTTGTAGCTCATCTGACCGCTATCGTCGGTTTTGGCGAGAATGTACATGCTCGTCGTCGCGGTGTAGGTGTTGTCCATCGCAACGAAGGACACGATGCCCATGGCGATCGCGCAGACCACCGGAAGGGTGATGACCAGCTTAAGGTGCTTCTTCAGCAGCTGGAACAGTTCGAGAAGGGTCATGCAGCTTGCCTTTCATTTCCCCAGTTCGGATTGACAAAACTGTCCGTATGTTATCGCATCTTTTTACCGAGACCAAACTCTATACATAAGAAACAGGCTCTCCTGTAAAAATGTCGGAAGCAATCGTAAAATTGCACAACAACGCCGCACCCGAAAGTCAAATGCGGCGTCTGCATCAATATCTATGTTGTATCGCTATGCGAATGGCTCGTCCTGCTGTATGGGAAACGTCACCGTAATGGTGGTTCCCACGCCCAACTCGCTCGACAGATCGAGCGTGGCATGATGATACAGGGCCGCATGCTTGACAATGGCAAGCCCCAGGCCGGTTCCGCCGCGTGCCTTGGACCTACTCTTGTCCACGCGATAGAACCGCTCAAATACCTTGCCCTGTTCTTCAGGCGCGATACCGATTCCCGTGTCGGCGACCGCGAGGAACGGATGGCCTTTGTCGTTGGTGCCGCACTGCAGCGTAACCGTACCGCCGGGTCGATTGTAGCGGATGGCGTTGCTTGCCAGATTATAGATGAGCTCGTCAATCAAGCGCGACACGCCTTCGATGACCACAGGCTTGGTCTCATGACTTATCGTCACATTCGCCTGACGGGCGACCTGTTCAAGACGCTGCTCAACCGCGTAGATGGCACGCGAGAGCTCAATAGGCTCCGTGGACCCAATGGGCACCGCCTCGCCCTCAGTTGCACGCTCGGCCTCGTCCAAGTTAGATAGCGTAAGGATGTCGTTGACAAGCGCTGCCAAGCGGCCCGCCTCACGATAGATGCGACCGCCAAAGTTGCGCAGGTCATCCTCGCCCTCGACCATGCCGTTTGCGATGAGCTCGGCATAGCCCGAAATCGCCGTAAGCGGCGTCTTGAGCTCATGGGTGATATTCGCCGTGAACTCGCGGCGCATACGGTCGTTGTCCGCTAGCACCGCCATTTGGCGCTTGAGTTCCTGGCGCTGCGACTCGATACGCTCAAGCATGGGGACCATCTCGGCATAGGCGTGCTCATAGCTGCGGCGTGGGTGGTCCAAATCCACCTCTTGCAACGGCGCGATGATGGCACGGGACTCGCGGCGCGCCATAAAAAACGAGAGTACCGCACCCGCTGCTGCGATAAGCAGCATCGGCGCCACCATCGACAGCAAAATCGCCGCAACGCCAGGCTGGGCCTGCGCCAAGCGGACAACCTGGCCGTTATCAAGGGCGACGGCGCGATACAGCATAATCTCGTCGAGCGTAGAGCTTGCGCGCTCCGCGGAACCCAAACCACTCTCAAAGGCCTCGATGACCTCGGGGCGATCGCCATGGTTGGGCAGTGTGGAAGGCGACGCCTCGTTGTCGTAGGCAACCGATCCATCCTTGTTAATCAGCGTGATGCGCAAGTCCTCGCGATCGAGGCTACGCAAGAACGGGATGGGCTCCTGCTGCTCGTCGAGGGCGGCAGCAATGAGCTCGGTTTCCTGCGCCAGGTTGGCACTCGTGGCATCCGCCAAGGTGTTTTGCACAAAGAACGCACCCAGCACCGTAAACGCCACGATAACCGCCATGGCGCAGACAAAGATCGTCACAAAAACGCAGTGCGACAGCGTATGTTTTCCCTGGGGGGCGAAGACCACGGGTTACTCCTCCGATGCGGTGGCCGCGGTGTCGTCACCTTCGGCACCATCACCGGCAGAAGGCTCGGCCAAGCGGTAGCCCACGCCGCGCACGGTCTCGATGGCGCTGGCATGCTCGCCCAGTTTTTGGCGAAGCGTCTGCACGTGCACGTCAACGGTGCGCGAACCGCCGTCGAAGTCCCAGCCCCACACGCTCTGCAGCAACGACTCGCGGGTAAAGACCACGCCGGGCTTGCGCATGAGGTACTCGAGCAGGTCGAACTCGCGCAGGGTGAGCTTAAGCGACTCGCCGGCAACAGTCACCTCACGATGGCTGGGCGAGAGCACAATGTCGCCCACGCTGAGCACATCGCTTGCCTGTTTGACCATGCCGCCGCGACGCAGCAGTGCGCGGCAGCGGCTGGCGAGCTCCATGAGCGAAAACGGCTTAGTCAGGTAATCGTCGGCACCGCCATCGAGCGCCATCACCTTGTCGAGCTCGGTATCCTTGGCGGTAAGCATCATGATGGGCACCGTCGCCGTCAGGCGATCGGCACGCAGTCGACGCATAATCGCCAAGCCATCGGTATCGGGCAGCATGATGTCGAGCAGGACGGCATCGGGTACCCGTCGCGCCACGGCAGCCTTAAACTCACCGTCGCACGAAAAGCCTTCGGCCTCAATCCCCTGCTTGCGCAGCGCATAGACCGTCAAATCCCTGATGTTGTCATCGTCCTCGACGTAATAGATCATGTTGAACCCCTTTGCGGCCGGCATGACCGCATCTTAACCCTAAAGGTACCTTTACTAGATGGTATCAGCCAAAACGCCCCGTCAAATAATCCGCCGTGCGCGGATCGGTCGGATTCTTGAAGAGTTGCGCGGTGGGCGCGTGCTCCACCAGCTCACCCAGCAAAAAGAATGCGACCGAATCGGAGATACGCGCCGCCTGCTGCATATTGTGCGTAACGACCACGAGCGTGCAGGTCTCTTTGAGCTCGCAGGCCAGCTGCTCCACCACCAGCGTCGACACAGGGTCGAGTGCCGAGGTCGGCTCGTCCATCAGCAGAATGTCGGGCTGCACGGCAAGTGCGCGGGCGATGCACAGACGCTGCTGCTGGCCGCCCGAAAGACCCAGACCCGACTCTTTGAGCTTGTCCTTAACCTCATCCCATAGCGCAGCGCGACGAAGGGAATCCTCGACCAGCTCGTCGAGCACGACGCGGTCGCGCACTCCCATGCCGCGAGGACCGTAGGCGACGTTGTCGTAGATGCTCATGGGAAACGGGTTGGGGCGCTGGAACACCATGCCCACGCGCTGGCGCAAGCGGCAGATGTCGTAGTCGCCCAGGATATCTTGACCATCGAGCGCAATCTTGCCCTCGATGCGGCAATCCTTGATGCCGTCGTTCATGCGGTTAAAGCAGCGCAGCAACGTGGACTTTCCGCAGCCCGAAGGCCCGATGAACGAGGTGATCTGCTTGTCGCGGATCTTGATATTCACGTCCTTGAGCGCATGATGGTCGCCATAGAACAGGTCGAGGCCCTCGACATCGATTCGCGTCGGCGAGGTGGCAAGATCCTCTGCCGTGGGGCGAGTCGCATCCCCAACCTCGCGCTCGTGCGCGGCCTCGGCCTGCGCTTTCATGAGTTCTTCAAGCTCCGTGGGCTCCGCAGCCGCAGCAGCCGTCATACCGCATACCTCCACATCGATATCAATTCAGCAGTATCGATAGTAGGAATCGCGGCTCATATGCACGTGAGCGCATTGTCAAGTGTTTGTAAGGGCACACTGGCTATGCGGCGGGCAGCTCGATGGTGAATATCGTGTGTTCGGGCGTCGATTCACATGCAACGGTACCGCCGTGCGCGCATACGATCTCCTTGGCGATGGCAAGCCCCAGTCCAGCGCCGCCGCGATTGGTCGCACGCGCCGCATCCAGGCGATAGAACTTCTCAAAGATCACCTTGAGCTTTGCCTCAGGGATGGGATCGCCCTGATTGATAAAGCGCACGCGCACGCCACCGCCGTCCCGGCGTCTGGCCTCGATCGTGATGGTCGAGCCCTCATAGCTATAGGCAATAGCGTTTTTCATGATGTTGTTGAACACGCGAGCCATTTTGTCGCCATCCACGAGCACCGTCAGGTCCTCGCGAATATCAACTTGGACTTCCTTATGCTGCTCGTTGAGGATGGGATAGAACTCGTCAGTCACCTGAGCCAGCAGCAACCCCAGATCAACATAGCCGCGCGTGAGCACGATATCGTGGAAGTCAAAGCGCGTGATATCGAAGAACTCTTCGATGAGCGTATCGAGCCGGTGCGCCTTGTCGAGCGCCACGCCCGTAAAGTGCGCACGTTGCTCAACCGGCAGCTCGGGAGCCTCTTGCAGCAGCGAAAGATAGCCCACCACACTGGCAAGCGGGGTGCGTAGGTCATGTGCCAAGTACGTGACCAAATCGTCCTTGCGATGCGACTCGTCACGCAGAGCTTGCTGCACCTTGCGCTCACGGTCACGCACGCGGTTAAGGGCGCCCTCGACCTCCAAGAAGTCGCCGTCGATGTTATCCCAGGTGTCGGGGTGATCGATCAGGCGATCTTGAATACGAGCGGCCAGCACACAATCGGCATGCTGCTCGCCCTGCTCGTAGCCCTGGTAGTACAGGGCGCGGCCACACAAGAACAGCACGCACGCGGCAAGCGCCAGCACAAAGCCAAGCATGTTGAATACAAAGCCGGCATCGAACAGCACCGGCCCTTCGATGCCGCCGAGCGCCATGGCGCCAATCGCCAACGTCATGGCCCACGCGGCGCCGCCAATCACCACGCAGCGGCACACGATCTCAAATCGATCGATCAGCAAAAAGCCGACAAGCAGCACCGCCAAGATTCCGACGATGTTGTCGATGCCAATCAGCAGCAGGCTCAGCAAAAAGAGCAGCACCGTTGCAAGCGCGCGGTTGTCGACGACTGACCTCACGTATTCAAAGAGTCGATCGGGCACCTCGAACGCTTGCCTATCGTCTTTTGTCATATCAAGATCCTCACAAGCGAAAAGCGTTATTCGATGATGTAGCCGACGCCCCAGACGTTTTTGATAAAGCGCGGCTTTTGTGCGTCGTCGCCGATCTTTTCGCGCAAGTGGCGAATGTGCACCATCACCGTATTGTTGGAGCCGGGCATAAAGTCCTCGTTCCATACCGCGCGGAACAGGTCCTCCACGGCCACCACGCTGCCGCGATGCTCGACCAGATACAGCAAGATTGAATACTCGGTGGGTGTGAGGCGTACCGGTGAACCGTCCACCGTTACGGAACGAGCATCGCGGTTGATCTCCAAGCCGTCGAGCTGAATGGTCGGCGACTCGGCCGCCTGCGCACGGCTACCGTAGCTGGTGTAGCGGCGAAGCTGAGCGTGCACACGCGCGATGAGCTCCAGCGGGCGGAACGGCTTAACCACGTAATCGTCCGCACCAAGCGAAAGGCCCTCGATCTTGTCTTGCTGGGCATCGCGCGCCGTCAGCATGATCACAGGATAGGTATGGCTGGAACGGATCGTACGCAGCAGCTCAAATCCATCGATATCGGGCAGCATGACATCCAGCAGCGCCAAATCGAACTCCTGCTCCAAGATTGCCTTGGCAGCATCGGCCCCGCTATAGGCAATCTGGACATCAAAGCCCTCTTTTGTAAGGTAGATACCAACCAAGTCGGCGATGGCCTTCTCGTCATCAACTACCAGTATGCGCTCGTTCATGCGTGCTCCTCTCGCGCTCCATTATGCCCGAGGCGACGCACGCCACACACAACAAGCGTGGGTGATTAAGTCGGCCTTAAGCACCCTTGTGCCCGTTCGGGCGCGGATGTGGGCCACGCACGCACGCGATGATCGTCGACGCCGGCAAACGATATACTCTAGTTCCAGAAGAGACCATCCCGTCGAAAGCGAAATCTGTGAAGTCCCTCACCTCTTTTGCAAAGCGCTCAGCCCAGCTTGCCGCCGGCTTTGTCTGCGCTATCGCCCTTGCCGCTGGCGTGCCCACCGTCGCCGGCGCCCAAGTGCTCACGACCGACAATGTTTGCGGCAAAACCGCCGATGTGCGCGGTATCACGGCCGAAAACCTGCCCGATATCGATGCGACCAATGCCCTCGTCATGGGCAAAGACGGCACCGTCTACTATGCCCGCGACGCCGATGAGCAGGTCAAAATTGCCTCAATCACCAAGGTCATGACCGCAATCCTAACCGTCGAGAATTGCAAGATGGACGAGAAGGTCACGGTGAGCAACGCCGCAGCCACCGTGGGCAACTCGACCGCCGGCTTGCTCGAAGGCGACAAGCTTACCGTGGAGCAGGCGCTGCGCGGCCTGATGATTCCCTCGGGCAACGATGCCGCCATCGTGCTCGCCGAATATGTGGGCAAGAAGATCGACCCTAAGACCAAAGACGCCGAGGCCACATTTGTGAAGGCCATGAACGAGCGCGCTAAGAAGCTCGGCTGCACCGGTACGCTTTTTGAAAACCCGCATGGTCTGGACTTTGATGAGTGGGCTGGCGATATGCACTCAACCGCACACGACGTAGCGCTGATGATGCAGGAGGCCATGAAAAACGACACGATCCGCGAGGTCGTAGCGAGCGAGGATTCCTGGATCGAGGTCACGGGCGCCGACGGCGCCGACCATTCGCATTCCATGGACACGCATAACTATTTGCTGGGCCAAGATGGCAACATCGGTGGCAAGACCGGCACCACCGACGATGCAGGCTATTGCTTTACGAGTGCCTACAACCGCGATGGCGACGAGATCTACACCGTCGTTTTGAACTCCACTACCACCGACCAGCGCTTTACCGATACCGCAACCCTTGCCAATTGGTACTACGGTCACAAGGCGGCGGTCGCAATCGCCAACACGCAGGAAAAGACCGCCAACGGCAACCCGCTTATGGCGCGCATTAGTCAAACCGACTGGACGGATAAGACGATCGACGCCACGCTCGCCGATCCTACGGCGCAAGCGACCGTGTTTTCCCTTGCCGGCGAGGTGACCGAAAAGGTTAGCTACGACGATCTTTCGGGCACGGTGCATGTGGGCGACAAGGTGGGCAGCGTTACGCTCAAGCAGGACGGCACCAAGATCGCCGTCATGGACCTGGTTGCCGACGAGGAAGGCGCAGGACCGAATCCCATTGAATGGCTGCTCGTGAAGCTCGATCGCTTGGGCCGCCGCATCGACAACCGCCCACTTGCGGCAGAGAGCGAGACCGTCGCCAAGGCTCCTGAGGTGTAGAGCGCAAGAATAATCAGCCCACTGAAAGGAGGCGTCCGAAAGGATGCCTCTTTTTTTGAGGGTTCGAATCCCCAGCCGCCATTCTTGATAATAAAAAAGGGCCCCAAATGGGACCCTTCTTTCAAGTCATACTGGCGGAGAGCTGGGGATGTCCGGGCATGCTACGCATGCCCTCCGGCTTCAAAGCCTGACGGCTTTTCGCCCACGGGCTACAAACGCTTTCGCGTTTGCTTAACGCCCGTGCCCTCTCGGGTTCGAATCCCCAGCCTCCTTTCTCCACACAAAAAAGGGCCCCAAATGGGACCCTTCTTCAAATTCGTACTGGCGGAGAGCTGGGGATTCGAACCCCAGATGCCCTTTTGGGGCATACTCGCTTAGCAGGCGAGCACCTTCGGCCTCTCGGTCAGCTCTCCGTAACAGCCGTTCTATAGTAACCAAACAGCCAAGGATGGGCAAGGGGGAATTTTGGAGCGATTCCGATTTGCCAGTAGACGTCTCAGTCAATCATCTCAATCTGTAACAGTTACAGGCCGAATCTTCGTCCAGATGTTACAGATTTAGACAAACAGTCAGCGCCATCCGCAAATGTCTCAATCTGAAACACCTGCATGCCGTAATCCCCTCTAGATGTTACAGATTGAGACAAAGATGCGGGGGCAACCACAGCGGCGGCGTCGATGCCTCCAGTCTTTATTAGTCCGCTCGAATGGTCTCCAACAGATAATCGCGCATGTACGGAATTGCAAACGAAACACAGCCGTAGCCGGCAGGCTCAATCAGTCCCGTATCGATCAGACGTTTGCGATACGACCCGACTTTATTCGCCGGCAATCCCATCTTTTTGGCAATATCACCGTTCGTAATCTCGCCGCCTTCGCATTGCGCCATCGCCGCGAGATATTGAAACTGCCGCTCCGACACCCTGCGCAGCGCGGGGGCAATCACCATGGCATTGAAACTATCAAGAGCCGCCTGGACACCCTTGCGAGCCGCCTCTTCACTCACGCTCTCCGACCCGCTGCGCGCAGCAACCTGCCAAGCGTAATATCCGACCAACTGGACCATAAAGGGATAGCCTGCCGAAGCCTTTGTTAAAAGCTCAGCAACGCCTTCGTCGAGTTCCTTGCCCGCACGCCTCATCGTATCCTCAAACGATCCGCCGACTTCAAAATCTGAAAGCCGCGTGAGCTCGATATGCTTCGCCCTCTGAAGGAACGTCAACGTATCATCCACCACCACGCCATCCACCGAGGTTGGCAAACCAGCGAATGCAAAGGCGACATTCGCCCCTTGGCGAATCAAGAGCTGCATTTCATTACCCAGCTCGCGCATTTCCTCAGTTGAGGCGTCCTGAATCTCATCGAGTGTGATGAGCAAACCACCTCGCTTCGCGGCATCGTACATCGCCTCACCCAGATGAGAGGCTGACTTCGACAGCTCTACGGAGCCAAGGCTGACTCCTAAAATCGATGGGGAAATCGACATTGATGCAAGACGAACATTTCGCTGCAGAGCCTCGAGAATTCTGTCGCAAAAACCGGCATTTGAGGCGACGTCGACAACCTCGAATCCTTTTTTGCGCGCAAGATCGCCCAATGCGTTGAGGAGCACCGTTTTACCCGTGCCTCGGACACCCGAGATGCGCATGAGTCGATCGGGGGCACCAGGGCCATTCTCAAGAGCTTCGGCAAAGTCATCCAAAACAGCGTCGCGTCCGATAAGCTCAGGTGGATTCATGCCCGCTGTTGGCTTAAAGGGATTAATAGCTTTTGACATTCGACCTCCTCTGCCAGTTTTAACAACTTTAACAAAGTTTAGCAACTTTAGCAGAGTTTAACAGTTTTAGCAGGCTCGGCGGCTTTATGCCTTACCGATTCTGTCGGGTCCTCCCGCCCGCACCGATACAAATAGCGCGGTGCGGCCCCTCTATACCGCCCCTACCCCAGCGAGCGGTTGAGGGAGCCGAGCTCGTCGTTGCCCATGGTGCGCCACATTTGAAAGATGCAACCGCGTGCCAGGAAAAAGAAGCCGTTGTCGACCAGTTGAACAGCGGCATCTGCCAGCTGATTCGTCACGGCGGACACTGGCGGCAGCTCGAGTCCAGCCTTGCGGATAGTCTCGACCGCTTCCTCGAACGTCGGAGGCTCGCTGACGCCCATCTCGTTCATAAGGCCCTGCATTTCTTCCAGCGCGCTGCTGCCCGACTCCTCGCCGCGCGACACCAGACGGTAACAAGCCAGCGCCAGGTCGAGCTGATCGCAATTCCAATAGGCAAACGCCAAGCGATAGAACAGGTAGCCGATTGCAGAACGATCGCTGGCAATACGTAGGCCGTGGCGCGCCACCTCGATAATCTCGTCAAAGCGCTCCAGACGCGCAAGCACGTTGATGAGCGCAAAGTGCGATTGCATGGACGAGCGCGCCAGATCGTAAAGATGGCGCACCTCGGGCAGCGCTCGTTCAAAGTCCTCTTGCTCGGCGTAAAAGCTGCAGATCTCGTGCTGGGCAAAGTACAGCGCATCGGGCGCACGGAGGATTCGCACAGAGCGATCTTCTTCCAACACCGGTAGCACCATGCGCACCAGCTGGTTGTCACAAAACTGCGTTTGAACCGGACCTGTCGCCAAAAGCTCGGCGACGGCGCACTTAGCCTCTAACTCCTCGACAAGACGGGAAAAGCCTTCAAAGGCACCTGTACGGTCGACTTTTGCCTGCTCGCGCAATTCAACAACACGGGCCACGTATGGGTCGTCGTCCTCTTCCATGACCTCCAACTCATCAGCCGTATCGGCAAGCAGCAGATCGCGCAGCGCCGGCGGCAGCGTGCGATGGTCATCACGCGGACGAGCATGAACCTCCGCAGGCTCAATCGTCTCCGGAGCGGTTGACTCATACGCCTCAAGCACACACTTGCACGGCATATCGTCCATGTCCATGCTCTCAAGATCCTTGGCGACAGGCACGCAATCGGCCAGATAGGCCGCGCGCCCAAAGAAATACGTTGCGACAACGCGCTCGCCCTGCTCACTGTCGGTAGCAGCAATCTGCACATAGCAGCGCGTGATGCAGGTGCCCGCGGCAAAACACGCTGCCGCAAGCGTGAGTGCCACACGTGCATCGTGCTCCGCGGCCCAGATCGCGCGCGTGTCCTTGTCCAGCTCGCGCCAGGCGTCATCTTGAGCGTCGTATTCACGTTGCGGCATGGCATCAACGACAGACTGCCCAAACCGAACGAGCATAATCCCCTCGGCAACGTTTACTCGATAGGTATAGTCGAGCCGCGTGACCACGTTGAGCGCCTCGACAATACGCGCGAAGCGGGTACGCACATCCCACTCACCGCCCGGCTGGCAAGCCACCGTACCCGGTTTGCCCCACGGGTTATCGCTCGAGGCCGTATCGAGCAGTCGGGGAACATCGTTGGTCGTCTTGGCGATATGCCACGCATCAAAGAGCGCGCAGCCCTCAAGGCTCGGCGAGGATGCCGCAGGGGCCAATCCGGCCCCGATGCGCTCGAGGATGCCGGAGAGGCGGTTGAGACGGCACTCGATGGCAAGCAGCATGTCAATCTCGTCCTGGTCCAGCAGGCTACGATCAAAATTGAGATAGAACAACTTTGACCGGTCGATGCGCGCTAGGCTCATTTCTGACTTGGCGGCAATGATGCGCAAACGGGGCAAGTCGACCTCGCTCATAAGGGCGGCGGCATAACGCTCGATACCACTCGGATTCTCGGCATGGTCAACGCGGCAAAGCAGCGTCTCGATAGCATCGGGGAGCGGTGCCGTGTTAAAGCCCAAAAACACCTCGACCGGCTCGGGCAGCTTTACGAGCTTTATTTTGTCGACAACGTTTTGCATGTCCGCATCGAGACCGTCGACGCCCGCCGTGTTCGCAATAGCGCTTTCGGAGTTGGCAAATATCACGTAGCGCAGGAACATCGATGCCATGAACTCGCCGTAAGGAAGGGCGCGGGTCGAATTCCATGTCTCGTGGTCGGACCGCTCGCGCATGGGGCCTTCGGGAGAACCGACAGTTTGCGCACATGCGTGCATTGCACCGTTGGCTTCCCTTACCATAATCTCACCAATACTGGAGCCCGACTCGTCAAGGACCAGTTCCATGTCGGGATCGTTGGGCAGCGGAGCCTCGCTGACGGGGCGGTCCACCTTGTACACCTCACCCGAAACGCTTACGTAGCCCAAAAGCGACACATGACTTTTGCCGACGAATTCGACGACATAACAAGATTCATGCTGATCCTCGCCAAAGAGTTTCCAGACCACGCCATATGAGCATCCCGCAGGCTGCTCGGGCATCGCCGGAAAGCGCTTCTTGGGATCGAGAAACCTGAGCTTGTATGTCGGACGCTCTGCCACGAAATATCACCCTGATCGGTCGTCTAAAGAAAGAGCGCGCCACGGGCTCACCGAGGCGCATACTCGAAATCTTACACGAGTCGATGAGAAATAGTCCCCTTTGACCGAGGTTCGAATCCATGCGGTGTTTACGTAAAAGAAAAGCCCCCGTTGCCGGGAGCCTTAATCTCAAATGGTGCGGCGTATAGGATTCCGCGCATCCGCTGCGCGGATCCGCACCGGCTTCGCCCGCCTGCCGGCGTGCTCGCCCGCTCGCTAAAAACGCTCCGCGTTTTCTTGGCGCTCGCGCCTCGACCGAGGTTCGAATCCATGCAGCGGCGACATAAAAGAAAAGCCCCCGTTGCCGGAGGCTTCAAGTTCAATTGGTGCGGCGTATAGGATTCGAACCTATGACGTTCTGATTCGTAGTCAGACCCTCTATCCAGCTGAGGTAACGCCGCGACTTGTTGATTATTATGCACATCGACTGAATAAAGGTCAAGCAATTTTCGAAAAAAGTTATCAAATTTGATTTTTACTCATTTGGAGCACTTGGCGCGATCTTCGACGCATCGCGATATAAGAAAAGCCCCCGTTGCCGGGAGCTTCAAGATCAATTGGTGCGGCGTATAGGATTCCGCGCATCCGCTGCGCGGATCCGCGCCGGCTTCGCCCGCCTGCCGGCGTGCTCGCCCGCTCGCTGAAAACGCTCCGCGTTTTCTTGACGCTCGCGCCTCGA
>DBFWDM010000004.1:0-7033 GCA_048484635.1 Collinsella sp. | reverse complement strand
GACGTCAAGTCACTCGTCGTACACCCGGCTACCACCACGCACTCCCAGCTCTCTGCCGAGGAGCTCGCCGAGCAGAACATCACGCCCTCCACGATCCGTCTTTCCATCGGTACCGAGAACGCCGAGGATATCATTTGGGATCTGAAGCAGGCTTTCGCCGCGCTGGACGAGTAAGGCGACTTGTGCAAGGACCCCTTGCGACTCGATAGGTATAACTGCATAAAATGCCTGCTCAAGGCACCTGTGCGAACAATAGTTGCACAGGCGCCTTTTTTGCATAGAGAGGGCGCAAAAACAGGGTTTTTGACACGCTTTATGCATTCGAGTTGTGGAAAACTCCTGTTGAGAGGATGTGAGTTTTACGCAATTGACGTGCGCCTTTTGAGTAAAACCGCAGGTCGCGATTTGCTCGGGGTACTATGCAGCGCGATCGAATCACACGCAGCTCAAACGCAGCAAAAACGCACTACGGAGGTTTCCAGCTACATGAGGATCGATTCACGAAAACCGAAAGCCGCCGCTCTTTCCGCCGCTCTGACCGTGGCACTTTTGGCGGGCGCCGGTGCAACTGATGCCCACGCCGCAACATTGTCCGATACGGTTGGATCTACGCCGTCCGAGACGACGCTGGTACAGCCCGTTGACTATCGCGGCGATGGTTATGGTTCCATGCAGGAGTGGAACGCCTCGATGGAGGCCAAACGCGATTCCCTGGAGATGCGCGCTCAGATCATCATGAATATGTATGGCGACTATGCCACCGATGACGAGCGCGCTGTGCTGCAGGGCTGTATCGACGGGGCGGGTAGCCTGTTGACGATGGGGGAGGTCGACGCCAAGTCGACCGAGCTCGATGAGCTGCGCACTGCGCTTGAGGATGCCAAGCGCGAAGCGCTCGAGGCTGCCGCCGAGGCGGAGGCTGCCGAGGCCGCCCAGGCTTCGTACTACAACGCCGGTTACACTTCGTCCTACGCGTCTGCCGCGTCCTGCGCGAACGGATCGGGCCTGACGCGCTCTGCGGGTGTCAATAACTACAACGGGCGCCGCGAGACCTATTACAGCAGCAATGTGCTTTATCACTATCGCACGGGCGAATGGACTCAGGATTCTGAGGGCTTTTGGCGCGATTCCGACGGCTATTACGTTGTTGCCGCGGGCGATATGGCCCAGGGCTCGACCTTTACGGGCTCCAAGGGTGATTGCAAGGTCTATGACTCCGGCTGCGCTGCCGGAACCACCGACTACTACACCGGTTGGTAATTTTTCTGCATCACGGATATTTGGCGGACGGGCGTCTTTACCGAGCTTTAGGGCAACGTAAGGACGTCCGTTCTATGTATGCGTTTGAGTTAACAGAGCCCTTACCGTGGCGGTACGCTGGGCGAATGGATGCGGAGCACACTGGTTCTTGAGAAATAAGGTCTTTCTCTTGGAGGAAGTGGTCTTGTGAATGCTCGAGATATTGCCGTTGCCGCCGTCGCGTTGATGCTTGGCTGCCTTGGTCCCACGGCCGCGCTCGTCGCGGGCATGCAGGGGACATGCGGGGCTGCTCCTATCGTGGTCGGCGTGCTGATCGCGGCCACGCTGCTGGGAAGCGCCGGTGTTGTCCTTTGTCGCGACGATGAGGACGAGGTTCCGGAGTCGCAACGCTAGCTGTTGTGAGATTGACCGCCGGTCATAGACGAAGATGAAAGCCGCCGTAAGGGGAGTGCTCCTTGCGGCGGTTTTGCTGCTAAGGCTGTTGAATGCGGCGCGTTGGCGTTACCAGCTTGCCTCGATATCGCGAATGCGCTGATAGAGCCATTCGTTCTGCGGAACCTGGATATCGTGCTTGGCCGCGAGGCGGCGGACGGTGCCCGCGAACTCCTCGACCTCTGTTTTGCGCTGCGCGATGCGGTCCTGAGCCATTGAGGGCATACCGGCGGGGTCGATTCCCTCGATGAGGTGCACCATTTGCGTCAGGTCTGCTTCGGTCAGCTCAACGCCCTCGGCGTTGGCAACCGCAAGCGTCTCGCGCATGGCGGAGACAAAACAGCGGCGCTGCTCGGAGCCCGGCTCCGTGGCGCTTCCGTAGGTCCCGCCGTAGGCCATGCAGGTCTGGTTGATGCCGTCGTTGAGCATGAGTTTGGCCCACATGCGGTGCGCAATATCGCGCTCGACGGTATGGGCGATGCCGCAGCGCGTGTAGAGCCCGTCGATAGCGGCGACGGTCGCGGGGTCCGTGCCGGCCGCCGCGCCAAAGCGGATCTCGCCCGCATTGGTAAAGGTGAGCGCGCCGTTGAGGAACACGGCGTCCATGCCCTGGCAGATACCCAGGACGGTATGCTCCCAGCCAAAGCGTTCGGCAATCTTTTGCTCGCTCGTAATGCCGTTGCATAGCGAGGCGATGAGCGTGTTGGGTCCCACGACGCGCTCCATAGTCTTGAGTGCTTGGTCGAGACCGGTGGTCTTGACTGTCAGGATGACCAGATCGGCGGGCGTCGCCTCGCTGGCGCGGACGGACGTGAGATCGCAGGGCTTGCCGTTGACAGTGAGCGCATCGCCCGCGTGACGCTCAAAACGGGTGTCATCCATGATGTATTCGACGGCGTCGTTGCCGAGCGCCCGGGCGATCATGCTGCCGTAGAGCAGGCCGACGCCGCCCTTGCCGATAAAGGCGACCTTGTTGATCTGCATGTGAATCATCTCCCCATGTAAAAGGCGCCCGCGAAAGGGGCGCCTGATGGATTGTATGCTGCCAGGGTGATTGGTGGGTGCGCGGGGCGGCTGTTATAAAAAAGAAACGTTTGCCTGGACGCTACGCTGCAGGGCAGACCGCAAAGACATGCGCGTGGTCATGCCCGGCTCCTTCCATCGGGCTTTTTGCTGATGTTAAAGCGGTGCCGTGACAGCTCGATTTCTGCTGCGTTACGATACGTTCTCGATTGCGATTCCACGATGTTTCGGCTGCGTGACCATTGTGTTTCGCCTTGCCGGGGCGCTGATGGCGAAGGGAGGGGCCGTGCAATATCGCGTTGACCCCAAAAGCGGCAACCGTATCTCGGCGTTGGGTCTGGGCTGCATGAGGTTTCCCGGTGCGCCGGGACACCCCGATGCGAAGACGGCCGATGCCATCATTTCCCGTGCGGTGGAGCAGGGGATTAATTATCTGGACACCGCGTATCTCTATCCCGGTAACGAGGCGTGCGTGGGCGCCTCGCTTGAGCGCTTGGGGCTGCGTGACCGGGTGTTGCTGGCGACCAAGTTGCCGCATGCTTCGTGCAAGTGCGCGGAGGATTTCGACCGGTTCTTCGATGAGCAACTGCGCCGCCTGCGGACCGACCATATCGACTATTACCTCATGCATAACATTACCTCGCCCGCCCAGTGGGAACGTGTGGTGGCGTTGGGCATTGAGGACTGGATCGCGTGTCAAAAGGCGGCGGGGCGCATTCGCCAGATTGGTTTTTCGTACCACGGCAGCGCGGTGGATTTCCTGACGATGCTTGACGCATATGACTGGGATTTTTGCCAGATACAGTACAACTATGCCGGCGAGCGTTACCAAGCGGGAACGGCAGGACTCATGGCGGCTGCGGAGCGCGGGCTCGCGGTGTTTGTGATGGAGCCGCTGCTGGGCGGGCGTTTAGCGGGCAAGCTGCCGCCACGGGCCCGCGCTGTGCTCGATAGTGCCCGTGACCCGCATTTGCGCACTCCTGCCGCCTGGGGTCTTTCGTGGGTGTGGAATCATCCTCAGGTGACGATGCTGCTTTCGGGTATGACCGATATCGCGCAGGTGGATGAGAATTCGTCACTGGCAGACCTCGCGTTGCCGAATTCGATGACTGCCAACCAGCTCGACACGATTGCGCGCGTGTTGATGGAGTTTGAGAAATCGAACCGTGTGCCCTGCACGGGATGCGGCTACTGCATGCCATGCCCCAAGGGTATCAACATTCCCGGCTGCTTTGCCGCCTACAACGCGAGCTATGCGCACAGCTGGTTTACGGGGCTGTCGCAATACTTTACGGCGAGTGCGGTGCGCACGAGCGAGCCCAAGCTCGTGAGCAATTGCGTCAAGTGCGGCAAATGCGCGCGCCACTGCCCACAGCACATCGATATTCCCGAGCGTCTCGACGATGTGCGCCGACGTTTCCAGCCTGGTCCCGTGACGGCGGTGCTTAAGGCCTTCGGCAAAACGCGCTCCTCATGACCCTTTTATAACTTGCGGTGGAATAGTTCCTGTTTGCGGCAGAATAGGGGCCAAACAGGAACTATTTCACCGCAACTGAAGGGGGCTGTCGTGGGTCATCGGGATTCATGTGATGATTTGCGTGAGGTTTGTTGGGGCGTTTTGGGCGCTGGACACATTTCGCATCGATTTGCATCGTCGCTCAAGGAGGTGGACGGGGCACGGCTTGTGGCTGCCGCCGGCCGCACTCCTTCGCATGTTGAGGAGTTTTGCAGGGCGTTTTCGATTGATGCCGCGCACAGTTATGCCACGGCTGACGATAGCGGCGATGTGGCTTATGATGCGCTGATTGCCGACCCCGATGTCGACGCAATCTACTTGGCTCTTCCACATGGCATGCATGCGCATTGGGTCTGTCGGGCACTGCGCGCGGGAAAGGCCGTGCTGTGCGAAAAGCCGGCCGTTTTGAGTGAGGAAGAGGCTCTCTCGATTGCCTCCACCTCTCGTGAGCGCGGCGTGCTGTTTATGGAGGCGATGAAGAATCGGTTTTGCCCGATGCGCACTCGCGTGAAGGACTTGCTTGCGTCGGGTGAGCTTGGCCGTATTGTCTCGATTGAAAGCGTGCAAAAGCTCGATTACGGCGAGCCTCCTTCGGGCTATCTGCTTGATTCGTTGCAGGGCGGCTGTCTATATGACATGGGCTGCTATGCGGTCGGTTGGTTTGAGGATTTGCTCGCGGGCGCGTGCGAGGTTTCATCCCGTGAAGTTCGCTGGCGTGACGTATCAGGCGGCCGCGTCGATTGGGCCGACGAGATCCGTATGAGCGTCGGCGGTATACCCATTCATATGGTGTGCGACGGCAAAGCAACATATGAAAGCCGCTTAACGATTGTCTGTGAGCGAGGCTCGTTGGAAATCGAGCGTCTCCATCGCCCCGAGCTCGCCCATGTGAAGTATTCCGACGGTCGAACGCTCGAAATAAATGCCCCGTTTGAGATCGATGATTTCTACGGCGAAATCCAGCATGCGACCCAGCTCATCCGGGCGGGGAAACTCGAGAGTCCCGTCATGCCCCTTGCCGCCACGCAGCGCTGCGCGCGCATTATCGATGCGATTCGCTTGAAACTTTAGTGCGTGGGGGCATGGCGCCAGCGCCTGGAATGCCTTGGAGGCCTTTGCCCCTGATGCCCCTTTTATAACTTGCGGTGGAATACGGTCTGTTTGCGCCAAAATAGGGCACCAATAGACCGTATTTCACCGCAACTGATGAGGAGGGAGCTGGAGATGCTGACGATCGGGTGTCATCTTTCGACGACGAAGGGCTATCGGGCGATGGGGGAGACGGCGCTATCCATTGGCGCCAATACCTTTGCATTCTTTACGCGCAACCCGCGCGGCGGCAAGGCGAAAGAACTTGACATGGATGACGTGGCGGCTCTGCGCGAGCTTATGTCGCAAAACGACTTTGGACCGCTGGTGGCGCATGCCCCGTATACCTACAACCCCTGTTCTGCCAAAGAGCGGGCGCGCGAGTTCGCCTTGGAGGCTATGGCAGAGGACCTGCGGCGCATGGAGGCGCTGCCCGGCAACTACTACAACTTCCATCCCGGTGCGCATGTGGGGCAGGGCTCCGACGCCGGCATTCAGATGATTGTCGACGCCCTGTGTCAGGTGATGTTTGAGGGCCAGCAGACGACGGTGCTGCTCGAGACCATGTCGGGCAAGGGCACCGAGGTGGGCCGCAGCTTTGAGGAACTGGCGCTCATCATTGAGGGTGTTGCCGGCAAACGCCCCGAGCTGTCGGCCAAGCTGGGCGTTTGCCTAGACACCTGCCATGTGAGCGATGCCGGCTACGACATCATCCATGATCTGGACGGCGTACTCGACGAGTTCGACCGCGTGGTGGGTATCGATCGCTTGCATGCCGTACACATCAACGATTCGAAGAACTCTTGTGGCGCCCATAAAGATCGTCACGAGTGCATCGGCAAGGGATACCTTGGCAGTGAGGAATTTGGTGGAGGTATGCAGGTTATGCAGAATATTGTATCGAATGGCCACTTGCGTTCGCTGCCGTTTATTTTGGAGACTCCGAACGAACTTGCAGGTTATGCAGCTGAAATTAGACTATTAAGGTCATTGCAGCAGTAATGACTGTCACAAAGTAGAGTATTCCATTCACGTTATGGGTTTGTTTCAATCAGTTTTCTCATTGCAGATTCGTAATTCCGGGTGCATAATAGCCAACAGTTTTTGCAGACCTCTGAATCAAACGAGGTCACCGGAAGGAGACTGATTATGAAGCTGAAGAAGCTTGGCGCATTTGCCGCCACGGGTGCTATGGCGCTCGCCCTTGCTCTGACGGGCTGCGGTTCGTCCAACGCCACCTCTGGTTCTGATGCCGGTTCCAGCAGCTCTGACGACGCTAAGGTCGAGAAGGTCGACGGCTCCAAGGAGTACGCGCTCGTCAAGGACGGCACGCTGACCGTCGGCACCTCTGCCGAGTACGCGCCGTTTGAGTACAAGGATGACAACGGCGACTACCAGGGCTTTGACCTTGAGCTCATCAAGGCTATCGGTGACAAGCTGGGCCTGGATGTCGAGTACGTCAACAATGACTTTGACACGCTGGTTCCGGGTGTCGCTTCGGGCGCCAAGTACGACGTCTCCATCGCGGCTATCACCGACACGCCCGAGCGTGAGAAGGAAGTCACTTTCTCCGATTCCTACTACATGGACGATCAGGCTATCGTGACCAAGGTCGATAACACCGACATCACGGCCGACAACTACAGCGAGAAGCTCAACAACGCCGACGCTACCATCATCGTTCAGTCTGGCTCGACCGCCGAGTCTTTTGCC
>DBFWDM010000003.1:0-7108 GCA_048484635.1 Collinsella sp. | reverse complement strand
ACCGAGGCGGTCTGCTTCTTCTGGTACCATGGTCAAACTTTACTGTAGCAAAGCGTGACGTGGGCTTTTGTTCTGCGTCAGCGGAAATGGGGGTTTCATGGCACAGGAAGCGACCGCCAACGAGCAAAAGAAATTCAAGGTACCGCGTATCCCGGGTGACATCATGATCTATCCCATGATCGTCGGTCTTTTGCTCAATACTTTCTGCCCGCAGGTCTTTGAGATCGGCGGCTTCTTTACCGCCGCCTGCCGCGGCGGCTCCAATACCATCGTTGCCGCGATCCTGCTCTTCGTGGGTGCCGGCATCAGCTTTAAGTCCACGCCGGGCGCTATCAAGACCGGCATCGTCGTGCTGATCCCCAAGCTTGTGGTGGCAGCCGCGCTGGGCCTGGGCGTTGCGTATTTCTTTAACGATAACTTTTTGGGCCTGAGCTCGGTCTCAATCATCGGCGGCATCACGTTTTGCAACATGGCGCTCTATACGGGCATCATGGGCGAGTTCGGCGATGAGTCCGAGCAGGGCGCTGTCGGTATCCTGTTCTTTACGGCCGGCCCCGCCGTCACGATGATCATCCTCGGTGTCTCGGGTCTCGCCAACATCCCCGTCGGCACCATCATCGGATCCATCCTGCCGCTCGTTATCGGCATGGTCCTGGGCAACTTGTTCCCGTTTATCAAGAACCTGCTGGTCCCCGGCGCCAATCCCGCGATCGCCGTTATCGGCTTTCAGCTCGGTGCGTCCATGAGCCTTTCGAGCTTTATCACCGGCGGTATTTCGGGTATCCTGCTGGGCTTCATCACGCTCTTTATCGTCGGTCCCATTACCTTTGCCTTCGAGCGCTTGTGTGACGGCAACGGTAAGGCGGCTGTGGCATGCTCCACCATTGCCGGCACGGCCATGACCACGCCGGTCGCCCTCGCCGAGGTCGCTCCGCGCTATGCCGAGCTTGCGCCCACCGCGTATGCGCAGATCGCCACCGCCGTCATCATCACGGCAATCATGGCCCCGATTCTGACCGGCTGGGTCGATAAGAAGTTCTGCCAGGGCAAGGAAGACCTGTCGCCTGCCGGTGTCGAGGCCATCGAGGAGGCTGTCGCGGCCGACATCGATGGCGAGTAGCAATCGATACCCATCAATGATTCCGGCGTGCAACTCGCGCCGTTTGAGCGCCCGAACGAGAGCTGTCTTGCAGTGACGTTCGGGCGCTCTGCTATTATTCCCCTTACCCCTGCGGAGAAAGGGGCGTTTATTGCCCAGACACGAATCGGGCGATTCTGACCACTTGGATATTGAAGGGAGGGCGTCTAGTGGTTAAGGCACTCAAGATTGAGATATTCCTGCTATGCATGATTGTTCTTATCGGGCTTGCCGTACGAAGCCGTCGCTCCCTGTTCTCGAGCACCCAGCAGCTTTTGTTTAGCATGCTGGGCTACACGTCTGCTGCCTACATTTTCTTCGATATGATCTGGACGCTTTCGGATGGTGTGGACGGCACGTTGGGCATTGCAGCCAACTGGATTTCCAACGCGGTTTCGTTTTCGCTCTTCGCCATCGCGTGTCTCATTTGGTTTATCTATTCCGAGACGATGCAGGGCTCTCACCTTGTGACCTCGCGCTATAGGGTGGTGCTTGTAACGTTGCCTACGGCTCTGGTGGTCGTGCTGGCTTTTACCAGTTACTGGACGCACGCCCTGTTCTATATCGATTCGCAGGGCGTGTATCGTCGCGGCTTTGCCTATATGATCCAGCCCATTGTCAGCTACTGT
The DNA here is from genome assembly GCA_048484635.1 of Collinsella sp. Taxonomy (GTDB): domain Bacteria; phylum Actinomycetota; class Coriobacteriia; order Coriobacteriales; family Coriobacteriaceae; genus Collinsella. The sequence goes on along the minus strand of DBFWDM010000003.1, from coordinate 5,341 downwards.
TACGTTATACATACGTCCCTGCATGCGTTTGTGCAATCTCGCAGGGTCGAGAGCCTGCAGACGAAGGCTATCTATCGAACCTTAGCATTTTTCGCCATTCCGGCCCTGGTGGGCGGTACCTTTCAGATCGTATACTCGGTGCCTGGCCTTTGTGTCGGCATAATGATTAGCATGTTGCTGCTCTATATCATCTGCCAGGAGCAGCTCATCTCGACCGACCCGTTGACTGGCCTCAACAATCGCAACCGTTTTGAGACCTATATGCTGTCGCTCTTCTCAAATGTTGGTCATACGGACGATGTGTATCTTCTCATGATGGACGCTGACGGCTTTAAGCAGATTAACGATCGCTATGGACATGTGGAGGGTGATCATGCTCTTCAGGTCTTATCTGCTGCGCTCAAAAAGGTCTGCACGGCGTCTGGCAGCTTTATCGCACGTTATGGCGGCGATGAGTTCGTAGTCCTTCAAAAGGCGGCAGCGGAACAGGACATCATACGTCTGTGCGCGGCAATCAACGACGAGCTCGCGCGCGCCGAGGTGCCGTATCTGTTGCGGATGTCCATCGGCTACGCACGGGTCGGTGACGGCGTCGATACCTGGCAAGACTTGCTTCGCGCTGCCGACGCGGAGCTCTACCGCGTCAAGGCCGAGAAAAAGAAGGCCGGCGTCCAGATACGCTAGGAAAAGGGCGCACGCTGGCGTGCGTGGCGGCCCTCAGCTCATCGATGTATTCCATTAAGCTAAAGTGTGCAAACGCCCTCCCTAAAAAGGTGAGCTCGCTAGGCTTTTTTGGGTTTGTTGACGATGATGATGCCGCCGCAGACCAACAACAGGGCAACGATGACGGTAACGGGGCTCGTGCCAGCGCCCTCGCCGAGCAGCAGTGCGCTCAACAGCACGCCAAAGACCGGGTTCATAAAGCCAAAGACCGACACGCGGCTGACGGGGTTGACGGCGAGCAGGCGGGACCACAGCGAGTACGCGACGGCGGAGATAAGCGCCATGTAGATGATGAGCGCGATGGCGGGGGCGACTTCGGTGGGGGACAATGTGCCGCCCATCAAAAAGCCGATGGCGGTGAGGACCAGGCCGCCGACTAAAAACTGCCAGCCGGCAAGCAAAACACCGTCGTGCTTGCGCGAGAAGATGCCGATCAGGCAGGTCGAAAGAGCGCCCGCGACAGTGGAGGCTAGGATAAAGCCCTCGCCATCGAGCGTGAAGCCAAAGGTGCCATCTGCGCCCGAAAGGTTGACAAGCGCGACGCCGGCAAAGCCCAACACGCAGCCAAGCACCTTGGCCGTATTGAGCTTCTCGGTGCGAAATGCCAGGGCGGCAAAGAGGATTGCGAGGAAGTTGGCGCTGGCCTCGATGATGGAGCTCGACATGGCACTGGCGCGCGAGAGTCCCAGGTAGAAAAAGAAGTACTGCCCGATAGTCTGGAAGAGCGACAAGACAAAGATGGGCTTGATGTCGCGCGCTTGCGGTACGAGGGGGCGGCGTTGGGCCGCGCTCATCCCAACGATAACCAGGACGCCGGCAAGCGTAAAGCGTAAACCTGCAAAGAGCAGCTGCGAAGCGCTATCGTGCGCCGGGATACCAAAGAGTGCGTAGCCGATCTTGATGCAGGGAAAGGCCGATCCCCAGAGTGCACAGCAAACAAGACAGCCCAGGATGAGTCCGGGCAGGGTGGCGAGATACGGCTTGCGGCTTTCCATGATGTCCTTCCTACATGCGCGAAGCAAAAAAAGAACCCGCCACCGGATGTGTCGGTGGCGGGTGTTGTTACCCGAAGGGATTGTACCCGATGGGAAAGGTTTAGGCGAAGTAGGCCACGCCGCTCTCAAAGATCGGCATGAACTTATCGCCGGGGACATGCTCGGGCACGTTGCGGTACAGGTTGTCGCCGCGGCGCTCGGCATGACCCATCTTGCCCAGGACGCGGCCGTCGGGGCTCGTGATGCCCTCGATGGCGAGTGCGGAGCCGTTGGGGTTGACGGAGAGATCCATGCTGGGCTTGCCGTCCTCGCCCACGTACTGCGTGGCGACCTGGCCGTTGGCGATCAGCTGGGCGAGCACTTCGTCATTGGCGACAAAGCGGCCCTCGCCGTGGCTGATGGCGACGGTGTAGGGGTCGTCCAGGCTGCACTGCGACAGCCACGGGGACAGGTTGGACGAGATGCGGGTGCGCACCAGGCGGCTCTGATGGCGACCGATGGTGTTGAACGTCAACGTGGGCGCATCGGGCGTGGCATCGACGATGTCGCCGTAGGACACCAGGCCGAGCTTGATCAGGGCCTGGAAGCCGTTGCAGATGCCCAGCATCAGGCCATCGCGGGCCTTGAGCAGGTCGCGGACTGCCTCGGTGACCTCGGGAGCGCGGAAGAACGCCGTGATGAACTTGGCGGAGCCATCGGGCTCGTCGCCGCCCGAGAAGCCGCCGGGGATCATGACGATCTGGCTCTGGCGAATACGGCGGACGAGCTCGTGGGTGCTCTCGGCGACGGCCTCGGGCGTGAGGTTGTTGATCACGAAGGTGTCGGCCTCGGCACCGGCGGCACGGAAGGCGCGGGCGCTGTCGTACTCGCAGTTGTTACCGGGGAACACGGGGATGATCACGCGCGGGCGGGCGATCTTGGCGCCGCCGTACACGTGGATATCCTTGGCGCGGAAGTCGATGGTCTCGACCTCGGGGGTCTCGCCGGCGCTGCGGTAGGCGAAGACGCCCTCGATGCCGCTCTCCCAGGCCTCCTGGAGCTTGGCGAGCTCGATGACCTCGGAGCCGGTGTCGATGACATAGCCCTCGACGGTGGTACCCAGGGGCTCGACGACAACGCCGTCGGCGACCTCGGGCAGCTCGGCGTCCTCGGCGAGCTCGACGATAAAGCTGCCGTAGAGCGGGGTGAAGAGGCTCTCTACGTCTACATCCTCGGCAAGCTCGATACCGATCTGGTTACCGACGCACATCTTAAAGAGGCTCTCGGCGCCGCAGCCGTAGCCGGGCGTGGAGATGGCCAGGGCGTTGCCGGTAGCAGTGAGCGCCTCGACGGCGTCAAACGCCGCGAGCAGCTGCTGAGCGTCGGGGCGGTAGTCCTCGCCATAGGTGGCGGGGGCGATGCGGACGACGCGGTGCGTGAGGCCCTTGAACTCGGGCGAGACGGCGCGGGCGGCCTTGCCCACGGCGACAGCGAAGCTGATCAGGGTCGGCGGAACGTTGAGCTCGCCGGTCTCGTCCTCAAACGAGCCGCTCATGGAATCCTTGCCACCGATGGCGCCGGCACCCAGGTCGACTTGGGCCATGAGGGCGCCCAAGACGGCTGCCGTGGGCTTGCCCCAGCGCTCGGCCTCGGTGCGCAGACGCTCGAAGTACTCCTGGAAGGAGAGATAGGCGCGCTTGTGCTCAAAGCCGGCGGCAACGAGCTTGGCAATGGACTCGACCACGGACAGGTAGGCGCCCGCAAACTGGTCGGCCTCCATCAGATAGGGGTTGAAGCCCCATGCCATGGCACTCGCCGTGGTGGTCTCGCCGTCCACGGGGAACTTGGCGACCATGGCCGAGCTGGGGGTGAGCTGCGTCTTGCCGCCAAAGGGCATGAGCACGGTCGCGGCGCCGATGGTGGAGTCGAAGCGCTCGGAAAGACCCTTGTTGGAAGCGACGTTGAGGTCGGTGACGAGCGAGGTCATGCGCTCGGCGAGCGTGGTGCCGGCCCAGCTGGGCTGCCACACGCTACGGGCGCACACGTGGGCGACCTGGTGCTTGGGTGCGCCGTTGGAGTTGAGGAACTCGCGGGACAGGTCGACGATGGCGACGCCGTTCCAGGCCATGCGCATGCGCGGCTCGGCGGTAACCTCGGCGATAACGGTTGCCTCCAGGTTCTCCTCGGCGGCGTAGCCCATGAACTCCTCGACGTCACCGTCGGCGACGGCGCAGGCCATGCGCTCCTGGGACTCAGAGATAGCGAGCTCGGTGCCGTCCAGGCCGTCGTACTTCTTGGTCACGGTGTCCAGGTCGACATACAGACCGTCGGCAAGCTCGCCCACGGCGACCGAGACGCCGCCGGCGCCAAAGTCGTTGCAGCGCTTGATCAGACGGCAGGCGTCGCCGCGGCGGAACAGACGCTGCAGCTTGCGCTCGACCGGGGCGTTGCCCTTCTGGACCTCGGCACCCGAGGTCTCGATGGACTCGGTGTTCTGGGTCTTGGAGGAGCCGGTGGCGCCACCGATGCCATCGCGGCCGGTGCGGCCGCCCAGCAGGATGATCTTGTCGGTGGGGGCGGGGCACTCGCGACGAACGTGGTTTGCCGGGGTAGCGCCCACGACGGCGCCAACCTCCATGCGCTTGGCCACGTAACCGGAGTGATAGAGTTCGTTGACCTGACCGGTGGCAAGGCCGATCTGGTTGCCGTAGCTGGAGTAGCCGGCGGCGGCAGTGGTCACGAGCTTGCGCTGCGGCAGCTTGCCCTCGAGCGTCTCGGAAACCGGGACGGTGGGGTCACCGGCGCCGGTGACACGCATGGCCTGGTACACGTAGCTGCGGCCCGAGAGCGGGTCGCGGATGGCGCCGCCCACGCAGGTGGCGGCACCGCCGAAGGGCTCGATCTCGGTCGGGTGGTTGTGGGTCTCGTTCTTAAACAGGAACAGCCAGTCCTGGTCCTCGCCGTCGACATCGACCTTCACCTTGACGGTGCAGGCGTTGATCTCCTCGGACTCGTCGACATCGGTCATGACGCCGGTCTTCTTAAGGTACTTGGCGCCGATGGTGCCCATGTCCATGAGACAGACGGGCTTGGCGTCGCGACCGAGTTCGTGGCGCATCTCCATGTAGCGGTCGAAGGCCTGCTGCACCACGGCGTCGTCGATCGTCACGTCATCCAAGACGGTGCCGAAGGTGGTGTGGCGGCAGTGGTCGGACCAATAGGTGTCGATCACGCGGATTTCGGTGATGGTGGGGTCGCGGTCCTCATCGCGGAAGTACTGCTGGCAGAAGGCGATGTCCGCCTCGTCCATGGCAAGGCCGCGCTCGGAAATAAAGGCGGCAAGGCCGGCCTCGTCGAGCTCGCGGAAACCGTCGAGCACCTCGACGGGCGCAGGCTCGGGGGTCTCCATGTACAGCGTCTCGGGCAGGTCGAGCGAGGCGATGCGCGCCTCGACGGGGTTCACCACGTAGTGCTTGATGGCATCGATGGCGGCCTCGTCCAGAGCGCCCGAGATCATATAGACCTTGGCGGAGCGCACGGCGGGGCGCTCGCCCTGGCTGATGAGCTGCACGCACTCGCTGGCGGAGTCGGCGCGCTGGTCAAACTGGCCAGGCAGGAATTCGACGGCAAAGACGGCGCCATCG
>DBFWDM010000002.1:0-8839 GCA_048484635.1 Collinsella sp. | reverse complement strand
CGCCAAGTGCAACGCGGCCTACAAGCCCGTTATCACCGCTACGCAGATGCTCGACTCCATGCAGCAGAACCCGCGCCCGACGCGCGCCGAGGTTGCCGACGTTGCTAACGCCATCTACGACGGCACCGACGCCGTTATGCTCTCTGGCGAGTCCGCTGCCGGTAAGTACCCGGTCGAGGCCGTCAAGATGCAGGCCAGCATTGCTCTCGAGACTGAGAAGTACCTCCCGGCTCACGCTCCGCTCGAGGTTCCGGCTGACGCTCACGGCACCCGCGTCGTCAACAACGTTGTGGGTATGTCCGCTGTGAACATGGCTACCACCGTTGGCGCCAAGTGCATCACCGTGCCGACGACCACCGGCCGTACTGCTCGCCTGATCTCGCACTTCCGTCCCAACATGCCGATCTGCGCGTTCTCCCGCCACGAGTGGGCCGTCCAGCAGATGATCATGTACTGGGGCGTTATCCCGCACCAGGCCGAGATTACCCAGGGCACCGTCAACGGCACGATCGTCAAGGCGATCGAGACCGCTAAGGAGCTCGGCTACGTCGAGGCCGGCGACCTGACCGTCGCCACCGCTGGCGATCCCCGCATGAGCGTCCAGCTCGAGGACAAGGTCTCCTCGACCAACGTCGCTTACGTCGCTCAGGTGCGCTAAGTCGTACTTGCAAGCACACTTGCATCGCAAAGGGCCCGGAAGGCGAAGCCTTCCGGGCCCTTTTTCTGTGCCAATGCCGGCGCACGGCAAAACACACACTCATTTCTTTACCAAAAGCGCGAAATCTACCCTTCGAGACCCAATGAATAAAGTCCCAAGCGCTAAAAGTGTTCGCCCGGTGGCAAACCCACACCTTAACCGACGCTGCTAAATCGTTTTAGCAAGAGCCGGATTGACCTGCTTTTCGGAAGTATGCGGCAAATTCTGATACCTCCGAGCACACCCCGTTTTTTCGCAACAAAATGCCTGATAAACTAGCCTCAAAAGCCAGGTCTGCTCACAAGGTTTAGATTTTGCCGCATACTTCCGAATTGACACTGGCATCGCACGGTCCAAAAGCATATTTCGACCAGGAGGACGTCATGGACCTGACGCTATGCGGTCAATCCGCTTTTTACTATCACCGTATCCCGCCACAGATATTAGGCCTTTACCCTGCCATTAGCCTTGGCAATATGGATCGCAGATGTTGCGGCCTCGGAAGTCATGCAGTTGTAAAAGACCCGCTTCACGCACCGCTTCACAGGATTGCATTCACTCGGGCACAATCCGGGTCGCGAAGCCTGTTTAAATCGCACCTCCTGACCCAAGAGCCGCCTCCCGGGTCGTTTAGGCAAACCGAGCATGGGTTTGATGTCACATCGCCCGAGTTCACACTGCTCAACCTTGCTACGCAGGTCTCACGCAACCAGCTGCTTATGGCGTGTTATGAGATGTGCAGCTCGTTTGCTGTGTATACACCCTGCAAACGAGCGCAACGGCAACTTGATGAAGCTATTTCGCTTAAGCTCATTCCACCCAACTGCGGCTGGGAGCGGGTTATCGACGTCAACGGCAAGGATACCAACCTGTGGAAGCGCACGCCGCTTCTTTCCGCAGCGGATATCGCCGCGTTCGCCAAGCAGGCCGCAGGCCTGCGCGGTGTTAAGCAGCTCCGCTGGGCCGCCGAACGCATGACAGGACAGACCGCCTCGCCCTTCGAAGTACAGACCTCCATGCTTATCTCGCTCCCCCGCGACGAGGGCGGCATGGGCATCAACATCGCAAACAACGTGCGCATCCCACTCAGCGACGCCGCGCGCTCGCTGTATGACAAAACCTGCTGCTACGCCGATATCCTCATCGAAAGCGCCACCGACAGCATGGGTGTCATCCTTGAATGCCAAGGCCGCTCCGCCCACGACAGCGAAGCCGCGAGCCTCTCCGATGCCGAGCGCGCCACCGCGCTCACAAGCATGGGCTACGACGTCATCCAAATCACCTTTGGCCAGATTAAGGATAAGAAGAGCTTCGACCACATAGCCGAGCTCATCCATAAAAAGGCTGGACTTTCCTACACCCCAAAGACCAAACAGGAGCGCGCCGCCGAAGTCACCCTGCGGCAAGAGCTACTTGTCAATTGGGTTGAGCTATTCACCGCCAAGCCGGCCAGCTAGCAGCTAGCAATCAGAGGAAGCGCAGGCATATCGGGCGATTCGACGCGAGCCGCAAATCCCGCCTCGGTTAGCTCGATGACCTCGGTAAACGTTGTATCGAAAAACTCCTCGGTTAGCAGGCGATACGGCGGATGATCGGACTCGCCGGGGTTTTCGCGTACAATCTCGTGCATAACGCCGATGGTCTTGAGCACATACTCCTTATGGATGGGATACTGACCAAAACGGGTCGCCGCAGTATACAGGCGATCGGTCGCGCGCGGTATCGAAACGATGCCGAGTGTCTTGCCAAACCAGTCAAAGTCGCCTTGCTTTTTAATGCGGAATTCCTCGCACGGCTTGCCGCCGTGCGCCTCCAGGTACTGATTCACACGCGTATTCCATACGGTATCGGCCACCAGATGCGACCAAACGCCCAGCGTCAGATCGAGCAGCGACTGCGCCACGTCATCGGGCGCGAGCGAAAGCTCGCTAGCACCGGGACCGGCGACCGGCTCGGCGTCCTTGTAACGTTGGGGATAATGCACCCGATTGAGTCGCTCGCGCTCCTCGACAATCGAGGTCGCGGCAGCTGGCGCACCGGTGGGCGAACTTTTAAGCAACGGTGCCACATAGGTATCCCAGAACTCATGCTCACGAGGCTTAGGGATAGGCTCGGGCTTTGCAAAGTGCGTAATGCGGTACGGGATGGGATCGGCGATGCCAGGGACCATATAGCCCACGAAGATATCCGGAACCACGCAGCCAAACAAAAAGGCATTGCGGTCGCGCACGCTATTGGCAAGCGCACCGGTGCGCTCCAGCAAACGCTCCGTCTGAGCGATATGAATGTTCCAGCTTGGCATAGCCACCCCCATAAAAACCTGGATAACTATACCATCACGGCAAAGCCGCGCGGGCGGCTACGCACGCTCCACGCAGCAACTATTCCACAACGCCGCTCTCGGTTCCATACGACGATACCGGCGCCTCGACCACATGGTGATATCGATCGATAAAGATTGCACGGGCACCCAGGCGTCGTACCAAATCCTGATGGTGCGTGCTCATCAAGACCGTCTTACCGGCAGCAACATAGGCCAGTAGAAAGTTGACCACGATGTCGCAAGAGTCCTCGTCAAGTCCGTTGGTAGGCTCGTCGAGCACCAGGATATCCGGGTTCATCGACACGACGGCAGCCAGCGCCACGCGCTTCTTTTGCCCGCCCGAAAGCTGATAGGGCGAGGCATCGACCAGATCGGCAACCTGGAACAGCTCCATGGCGTCGCGGACGCGACGCTCGAGCTCGTCTGCCGGCAGCCCCATTTGAGCCGGGCCAAACGCGACCTCCTCGCCCACCGTGGCGCAAAAGAGCTGCGCATCGGCATTCTGGAACACAAAGCCCACGCGCTGATGGAACCGCTGGGCCGTCGCGGAATCCTTGAGATATGCCGCATCGACCGCATGCCCGTCAAACAGATACGCACCCGCGTCCACAAGTTCAAGGCCGTTGATAAGGCGCATGATCGTCGTCTTGCCGCAGCCGTTGGGACCGAGCAGAGCAACGAGCTCCCCACGGTTCACCTGCAATGAAATGCCGTCGATCACCGTATGACCCGCATAGGAAAACAGCACGTCGCGAAACTCGATGATCGGCGTGACCTCGGTGCCGGCAGCACCGCTCGCACCCATCGCGTTATTCGTATCGTTTGCCAAAACGTCGCCCTTCCCTACTCACATCGACGGTTCGACCGTCCGCGCTACAGCACCGCGCACAACACGGCGAGCAACGCAACGCCGGCCGCGTAAACCGCATCGCGCCAGCCAAAGCCGCTCCGTGCAGGCGCCGGATACACGCCGGCGAAGCCGCGGCACAGCATGGCCTCGTCCATCGCGCGGCTGCATTCCATCGCCTTGATAAACGTCATGCCCATGATACCCGCCAGCGAGTCGGTACGCGAAAAACCCGCGGGCGCGGAACCGACGCTGCGCAGCATGACCGATTCGCACAGATCGTGCGCCGTGCGTCCCAGCACCTCGATATGCTTGAGTGCCATATCAAACGTAAAGATAACCTCGTCGGGCAGGTGCAGCATTTTGAGCGCCGCCGACATGCGGCTCCAGGTAAGCGTCCACGAAACACCCAGCACCAGCGACACATTAATAAACGTCTTGAGCGCGATCTTGAGCATGGCGCCCGTGGCAGACGCGCCCAGCAGCAGGGCAGGCAGTGCCAGAACCACGGCAAGCCCCGTGGCGCCGAGCGCCGGTACAAAGGTCGCACGCAGCCCGCGTGCGGGGCGCACCGCGACCAGCACCAACGCGATTGCCGCCATCAGCATCAGGTACAGCGGACTCTGCGTCAGGCACACGCACAGGACGCAGACGAACATCCCCACCAGGCGCACCGGAGCCGAAACGCAAGAAAGGGCGCGGTCGACCATCGACCCGCCCTCGTGCGCGCCTCCACCCAGGCGAACCCGCTCAAGCAGGCTCGCCAGGTGCAGGACATTCTTTTGCATCACACGATGCCGAGCCCCCGCGGGCTCGTAACGCTGCTCGGTCGCAAGCCAGCTAGGCAGCTCGGCTATTGCCATGAGCACCGCTTTCCTTGACCGTCAGCGAGATCAGACGGAATGCGATGGTGAGCACCGCCACGCCAATCACGCCGGACAGGATATACATGGCAGCCTGACCGGCAAAGCCAAGACCCTGCTCCTCGGAATAAGCCTGCAGGTAATCACCCGTGGGCAGCGCGTCGGCAAAGGTCGGGGTATCGAGGCCGACCGAAGCCTGCAGGCTGTCGTCGCCAGCCTCCTGAACGGCGGTCGCGGCGCCCTCGGCGTCCCACTCACCCCAGGCGTCACCGGTGGCAAGCAAGCCCAGCGGCGTGGCCACCACGAGCACGGCGACCAAAATGAGCGTGGGGACCAGCGAGGTCTTCTTGGCAGCAGCGCCCTCGGCAGCAAGCTGGCCATCGACGGCCTCGGGCCCGACGATAATGCTCGGCGCCGTCTTCTTAATGAAACCGTAGATGGCGGCCGTCGCCACGCCCTCGATCACACCGGCAACCAGCATATGCGGGATCAACATGGCCGGAATAGCCACGGACAGCGGGAAGGGGCAGTACAGCGGAGCGCCCGAAGCGTTGGTGAAGAGCATCGGCTGAATACCGAACTCGACCGCCGCGCACAGGGCCGCCAGGCACAGGCCAACCCAGCCGCTCACGATGGCAGAAACCGAGGTGCCCCAGCTCTTGTCGTGCAGACGGCTGTTGAGCGCACGAAACACGATAGCAGCGACAAACGGCAGCACAAAGGCCATGTTAAAGCAGTTGGCGCCAAACGACAGAACGCCGCCGTCGCCAAATAGCAGCGCCTGCAGCGCCAGCGCGACCGAGACAGCGATAGCCGCGGCCTCGGGGCCCAGCAGCAGCGCGATGAGCGCGCCGCCGACGGCGTGACCTGTGGTGCCGCCGGGCAGCGGCACGTTGAACATCATGAGCAAGAAGGAGAATGCGGCGCAGATGCCCAGGAACGCCATATGCTCGCGATCGAGCGTGGCACGCACCTTCTTGATGCAGTGAACCCAAACGGGCACCATCGCCACCGCCATGACGGCATCGGTCTGCGGGGACAGATAGTTATCTGGAATGTGCATGTACGCCTCCCGGTTGTCGGCGCACAGAATTGCAACGCCGCTTAAATCACCTTGACAGTGTTACGTATTGTCAAATTCGTAACACGACGCGGGCTATCATAGCAAAACGGCGCACTGCCGACAAAGCAGCACGCCGTTATGTAATGCGCGTGTCATATATACAGGCTCAACGGTGCCTCATACCGAGCATAGCGGTCACGTAGGACTCGGCGGCAGCCACCGCCGACCCATATCCCAGTGCAGGACCTATCCGCGGACCTCGCCGTTTACGCCCTTGCACACCTTGGTGACGATCTTCTGGTGTGCTTTTTCGACCTCTTCGCTGGTGAGTGTGTGGTCGTCGGAGCGATACGTAAGCGCAAAGGCCATGGACTTCTTGCCCACGCCCACGCGGACCGGGTCGCGGTAGACGTCGAACAGGCGCACGCCCTCGAGCAGCTTGCCACCGGCGCTGGTAATGCGGCGCTCAAGATCCTCGCAGGTCACGGAGTTATCGACCACGATAGCCAGGTCGTGCTCAACAGCCGGATACTGCGAGAACTCGCGGTAGTTCTCCTGGTTGCGAGCGCCCTTGATCAGCTTGTCCAGATCGAGCTCAAAGGCAACGACGACCTCATCGATGCCCATCGCCTCGCGCGCCTCGGGGTGAATCTCGCCGACCCAGCCCAGCACGGTGCCGCCGGACAGGACCTCGGCGGCGCGACCCGGCTGCAGGAAGGCATAGCCCTCGCCCTCGACGGGACGGAAGCGAACCTTCTCGATGCGCAGCTGGGCGAGCAGCTCCTCGACGATGCCCTTGCCAAAGAAGAAACGCAGCTTACGGTACTTCATGCTCCAAGACTGCTCGCTCCACTGGCCCGAGAGCACACCCGCCACGGACTTGGTCTCCTTGGGTAGGCTGGCGTTCTCGCGGCCGTGGAACAGGCTGCCGACCTCGTACAGGTGCACGTTGGGCGTGCCGTGGGCCTCGTTATAGGCCACAGACTGCAGCAGGCCCGGCAGCAGCGAGCGGCGCATCTCGGTCTGCTCGGCCACCAGCGGGTTCATGAGCACCACGGGGCAGCCGCGGCCCTCGGTGGACATGCCGATCTTCTCCAGGTCGCCCGGGGCGGCAAAGCCAAAGGTCGTGGTCTCGTTGAGGCCACAGGCGCGCAGGATCTCGCCGACCTTGCGGGTAAGCTTCTGCTCGCGCGTCAGACCGCCGATGTGGTTCTTGGCAGCCGGGATGGTCGCCGTGACGCGACCCATGCCCCACAGGCGCAGGACCTCCTCGATCAGGTCAATCTCGCGCGGCAGGTCGGGACGGAAGCTCGGCGGGGTGACCATAAAGTCCTCGCCGTCGCGCTCGACGGTGCAGCCCAGGCGGGTGAGCGAGCGCTCGATAAAGTCGGGCTCGATGTCGGCGCCGCAGATGGCGTGCACGCGGGCCAAGCGCAGCTTGATGCTGTCGATGGTCTTGGGCGCGGGGAACACGTCCACATAGCCGGGGGCGACCTCGCCGCCGGCGATCTGCTCGATGAGCGCGCAGGTAACGTTGGCGACATCCACGCAGCCGGTCTCGTCGACCTGGCGCTCAAAGCGAATGGAGGCGTCGGAGATCAGCGACAGGTCGCGGCTGGTGTGCGAGGTGCGACCGGCGTTGAAGCAGGCGCTCTCGACCATCACGTCGACGGTGTCGTCCTCGATCTCGGAATCCATGCCGCCCATAACGCCGGCCAACGCCACGGGACGCTCGCCGTCGGTGATAAGGCCCATGCCGGCGTCGAGCGTGCGCTCCTCGCCGTCAAGGGTCGTGAACTTCTCGTCCTGCTGGGCGGCGCGAACCACCACGCGGCGATGACCATCGCGCTCGGCAAAGGTAGACAGGTCAAAGGCGTGCAGCGGCTGACCGGTGAGCATCATCACATAGTTGGTGATGTCGACGATGTTGTTGTGCGGGCGCACGCCCAGGGCGTTGAGGCGCTTGACCATCCAGTCGGGCGACGGGCCGACCTTCACGTTGCGCACGATGCGGGCGACGTAGCGGTCGCACAGGCCTTCGTCGGCAATCTCGACCGAAAGCTCGTCGTCAGTCGCGCGGCCGGTCTCGGCCTTGATGGCGGGCAGCTCAACGTGGAAATCGCGATCGAAGATGGCACCGGTCTCGCGGGCCATGCCGATCATGGACAGGCAGTCGGGGCGGTTGGGCGTGATCTCGCAGTCGAGCACGGTGTCGCTCGAGCCCACATACTCGGCAAACGGCATGCCGCAGGGCGTATCCTCGGGCAGGATCATAATGCCGGAGTGGTCGCCGCCCAGACCGAGCTCGCGCGCGGAGCAGTTCATGCCCATGGACACGACACCGCGAAGCTTGCTCTTCTTGATCTTGACGTCGCCGGGCAGAACTGCGCCGATCATGGCCGTGACGATGTGGTCGCCGGCCTCGAAGTTCTGCGCGCCGCAGACGATCTGCAGCGGAGCGGGGTTGCCGTCGGCGTCGAGATTCTTGTCGCCCACATCGACCGAGCACACATACATGTGGTCGCTATCGGGGTGCGGGATCTTGGTGAGCACCTTGGCGGTCACCACGTGGTCGAAGGACTCGCCTACGGTGTCGATCGCCTCGACCTCGGTGCCGGTACGGATATATTCGTCCGAAAGGGTCTTGGGATCCTCCGGAATATCGATCATGGTCTTGAGCCAGTCGTAAGAAACGCGCATGTAGCTCTCCTAGTTCTTAATCTCCGCAAAGGGAGGAATATCAAATGAAGACGTTCGCCTTAGGGTTGTCCAGGTGCCCCAGGTTGGCGTGAAAGAGGAGCGACGCGTACTAAAGGTACGCGAGCGACGGTTTGAACGCCAAGATGGGGTGCCTGGGCAAGCCTAAAATTGGTTCAGGAAGCGCATATCACCTGTCATGAGCGTTCGCAGGTCGGGCAGGTCGTAGCGCAGTGCCGCGACGCGCTCGGCGCCAATACCAAAGGCGAAGCCGGTGTACTTCTCGGGGTCGATGCCGCAGTTGATCAGGACGTTGGGGTCGACCATGCCGCAGCCCAGGATCTCGATC
>DBFWDM010000001.1:0-7457 GCA_048484635.1 Collinsella sp. | reverse complement strand
CGACAGCAAGCCCTCAAGCTCCTCCTGCGTCAGCGTCTCCTCGCCTTCCAAGTACTTCATCATCAGTTCGTCGTCAGCCTCGGCCACCAGCTCGCACAGATGGTCATGGGCCTCCTCGGCCTGGGCACGATACTCCTCGGGAATCTCCGACTCAACGGCTTCGGCGCCGTTGCAATGGCGCGCCTTCATGCGCACCAGGTCGATGATGCCATCAAAGTCCTCGCCCTCGCCCCAGGGAAGGGTCACGGCGCCCAGTCGCGTGCCAAAGCGCTCCTGCAGCAGGTCCATCGTGGTCGCAAAGCTGGCCTCGGAGCGCGACAGGCGGTTTACGAACACCGCACGCGCCAAGCGCAGGTCCTCGGCGGCATACCAGAGCTTAACCGTCGTAGGCTGCGGGCCGGCCTCGGCGTCGACCACAAACAGGGCCGTCTCGCAGACGCTCATCGCGGCAAAGGCGTCGCCGATAAAATCGGGGTAACACGGGGCATCGAGCACATTGATGCGCGCGCCCTTCCAGTCGATCGGTGCAATGGTCGTCGAGATGGAAAATGCACGCTTGACCTCTTCGGGGTCATAGTCGAGCGTGGGCTTGGTGCCGTCGTGGCCGCCCAGGCGGGCGGTCTTGCCAGAAAGGTGGAGCATGGCCTCGGCGAGTGAAGTCTTGCCCACCCCGCCTTGGCCTACGAGCACCACGTTCCTTACATTGCCGGTCTTGGGAGCACCCATGATGACCTCCTTGCAGGGCCGCGCGCATTGCGCGACGCCAACGGGGAGAGTTCGCGGTCGGTGCCATCCCGGGAGCAGCATGGTCGGCAGCCGAGCCGACTCACCCTCCAAATGTCCTATGCCACCACCCTACCCTCACGGGCGACCGTCCATGCACACCTTTCGGCACACGTATGAATACAGGCGGCGAGAGGAAGAGATAAGCTTGTGAGGCGATTATTGAACCCCGCCGATGCAAACAAAAAGCCGCCACAGACCGTAAGACCTGCGGCGGCTTCGCCTCAATTAATAGTTGAGCAAATACCTGAGCCTATCCCTCGATACGGCTCAAAAACTCACGCGTGCGCTGCTCGCGCGGATGGTCGATAACCTGCTCGGCCGGACCCTCCTCGACAATGCGGCCTCCGTCCATAAAGACCACGCGATCGGCAACATCGCGCGCAAACTGCATCGCGTGGGTCACGATCACCATCGTCATATTCTGCGCGGCAAGGTCTTTAATGACACGCAGCACCTCGGCCGTTAGCTCGGGATCGAGCGCCGAGGTCGGCTCGTCAAAGAACAAGATTTCCGGGTCGAGCGCCAAGGCGCGGGCGATACTCACGCGCTGTTGCTGACCGCCCGAAAGCTCACACGGAACCTTGTTCTCGTTGCCCACAAGCCCCATCTGAGCAATCAATTCATGCGCACGAGCTTCCGCCTGCTCGCGCGGGCGCTTAAGAACGCGGATCGGCGCATCGGTGATGTTTTTCATCACGGTATAGTGCGGGAACAGATTGTAGTTCTGAAACACCAGGCCAAATCGCGAGCGCGCCTGCCTGGGCACATCGCCCTTCGCATAGACCGCGCCCGAACCCGCATCCGTCGCAACGGCAAGGTCGCCAAACGAGAGCGAGCCTCCGTCGAGCGTCTCGAGCAGCGTGGCACACCGCAGCAGCGTGGACTTGCCGCCACCCGAAGGCCCGATAATCGCCACGACCTCTCCACGCTTTACCTCGAGCGAGATATCCTTGAGCACCTCATTGCCGCCAAACGCCTTGCGAGCGTTTTCGATTTTCATCACTGAGTTAGTCATGATAATAGTCCAGCTTCTTTTCGGCGGCGCCCAGCAGCATCTCGACCACAAAGTTAAAGACCCAGTAAATCAGCGCCGCGATCGCAAACGGTACCATGCTCACCTGCGAGGCAACCAGGGCCTTGGCCGTCGAGAACATCTCGCCCACGCCAATGGCAAACGCCAGCGACGTGTCCTTGACCAGCGTGATGATCTCGTTGCCCATCGCCGGCAGAATACGCTTGGCGACCTGAGGCATCACGATATACAGAAACGTCTGCACGCGCGAATAGCCCAGCACCTCGGCAGCCTCGTATTGACCGCGTGGAATGGACTGCAAGCCCGAGCGATAGATCTCGGCAAAGTAACCGGCGTAGTTGATGATGAACGCCACGACGCACGCCGTCCACTTGGAATCGGGCGTGAGCGAAATGCCAAACACGTAGTACGGGGCAAAGTAGATGGCAAACATCTGCAGCATGAGCGGCGTACCGCGCATGACCGAAATGTAGATGCGCGCAATCCAGCGAAGCGGCGCGATTTTGCTCATGCGCATAAACGCCACGGGAATTCCCAGCGGAATCGACCCGAGCAGCGTCAGCAAAAACAACTGCAAACTGACCAAGAATCCCTGGCCAAGCATCTGCATCATGACCTGAATAGACATTACTTGAGCACCCAATTATCGAAAGACAAACCATAGCTTGAATATTTATCGCAGAGGTCCTTGACCGTGCCGTCCTCGTAGAGCGCCTTGAGCGACTCGGCTACAGCATCGGCCGACTTGGTGTCGCCCTTCTTAAAGCCAACGGCGTAGTGCTCGCTGGACAGCGGCTCATCAAGCTGCGTATAGGCATCGGGCTTGGCGGCAAGCTGATACTGGGCAATCGAAAGATCGCACGCCACGGCATCGACCGCGCCGCTCTCGAGCTGCATAAACGCCGTGTTGTACTCACCGATGGTGTCGAGCGTGGCAAACGTCGCCGCCAGATCCTTCTGGTCACCCTCAAGCACATCCTGCGCAGCGGAATCGGTCTGAGTAATCACGGTCTTGCCGGCAAGATCGTCCCAGCTCTTGATGCCCGCATCCTTCTTGACCACGAGCACCTGCTCGTTGAGCATGTACGGCTCGGAGAACGTGTAGTCGTCCTCACGGCCCTCCATGGTAAAGCCGTTCCAGATACAGTTGATGGCGCCCGAGTTGAGCAGCGTATCCTTGGCATCCCAGTCGATGGCCTCGTATTTGACCTCCCAGCCCTGCTTATCGGCAACAGCCTTGGCCAGATCGAGATCAAAGCCGGTGTACTCGCCATCGTCGCCCACAAAGCCGTACGGAGGATAGGACTTATCAAAGCCCACCACGAGCTTCTTGGACTCCGCAGCGCCCTTCACATCCTTGGCCGCGGCAGAGCCAGCGGCGGAGCCCTTGCCGGCGCCACCGCCGCAACCGACAAGACCAAGGCCAAGCACCGTGGCGAGCGAGCCGGCTAGACCAACAAACTGACGACGAGACATATCGGTGTTCATGGTATTCCCCCTTGATGACACTTTAGTTAGGTAAAGTGAGTCATGTAACGTTCAGAATCATACACTTTAGTGAGATGGAGTACAAGGGAGGGTTTGCCCGCCGGGTGCCGGGGCAGGGGTTAAGTTTGCTGCTCTACAGTCCTGCTCACGACGGAGAGCACATTAAGTGCTCTCCTGTTCGTGCGGAACTCGCGACAAACTTAACCCCTGCCCCGGCACCCGGCGGGCAAACGTCGTTGGACTTATCACTGACATGAAATAGGCGCTTGTATATCGTCCGCTAGCTTGGCACGGTACAATGCTTTCAGATTTCAATTTGTAAATTAGTGGGGTTAATTCATGGCAGAATCTCGTGCGGAGCGTAAGGCTCGTCGTGCTTTGATCGAGGCGGCTGAGGGGTCGAAGGAGGAGAAATCTTCTACGAAATCCAAGTCTTCTAAAGCTGCAAAAAGCAAACCGACCAAGAGCAGAGCTAAGACCAAGCGTTCTGACTCTCGTCGAGGCGGGGATAAAGCGCCTCAGACTCGTTCCAAGCGCTCGCATAAAGATCGGGTTTCGTCTGCGCGTAAGGCCGTGGACCCCAAGTCTCCCTGTTCGATCATGAAATCTTGCGGTGGGTGCACGGCGCTCAATCGTCCTTATAAAAAGCAGTTGGCGGCTAAGCAGGCTGCTATGGAGGAGCTGTTTGCCGAGCTTTGTGAGCGCGAGAGCATTGCTGTCGATCCTATTCGCGGTATGGGCGTCACCCTTGGCGACCCGGGTAAATATCCTGCGCCGCGTGGCTTTCGTCATAAGGCTGCCACTCCCTTTGCTCCCGGTAAGGAGGGCGCTGTCCGTTGCGGTTTCTTTGAGCGCGGCACGCACAAGATCGTTGCCGTACCCGAATGCCCCGTCGAGGCACCGGGCGCCCGTCAGATTCTCAACGGCATCGCACGCGAAGCTGAGCGGCTGCATATTCCCGCCTTTAATGAGGACAAGCATCTTGGTTTGCTTCGCTATGCCGTCGTCCGCTGCGGTTGGCGTACCGACCAGGTCATGGTCACGCTCGTGACCGCTCAGCGCGACTTGCCGCATGCGCAGGAGTTCTTTGAGGCTGTCGCCGCACTCGATCCGCGCATCGTCACCGTCGCCCAAAACATCAACGGACGCCCCGGCAACGCCATCCTCGGCGAGGAAACCCGCATCGTGTATGGCGCCGAATGCATGCGCGACCAGCTACTCGGCTGCGAGTTCGATATCTCCCCCACCGCGTTCTACCAGACCAACCCGCAACAGACCGAGCTGCTCTATCAGCTCGCTATCGACGGCATGGATTTGCACCAGGGCGATGTGCTCATGGATGCCTACTGTGGCAGCGGTACCATCGGTCTTTGCGCAGTTAAAGATGCCCAGAAAAAGGGCATCGGCATTATGCTGCTCGGCGTGGAGCGCAACCCGGCGGGCATTGCCGACGCACGTCGCAATGCCGAGCTCAACGGCCTCACCCGCAGCGCCTGGTTTATGGCCGACGACGCCACCGATTGCATCCTGGATGCCGCCGATAACAACGAGCGGGTCGATGTCCTTTCCATCGATCCGCCGCGCGCCGGCTCTACCCCCGAGTTCCTCGAAGCTGCCTGCGCGCTTAAGCCGCGCCGCATCACCTATATCAGCTGCAACCCCGTAACTCAAGAGCGCGACCTGCATCAGCTCCTCGACGGAGGCTATTGCCTGCTCAAGATCACGCCCGTCGACATGTTCCCTCACACCGACCACACCGAAACCGTAGCGGTCCTCGAACGCCGCTAACCGACCTCAGTAGATTTTTGGGACAAGAAAGGGGGCGACCCGCCTGGGCCGCCCCCTTCGCTTGGTTTATAAACTCCGCTACATCCCATTGCGCAGATCGCACACGCCGGCTGCCGCCATCTCGCGCAGCAGCGTCTCGCGGTCGCGCGTCACGATCAAATCTAGCGGGAAGTGAATCTCGTCGAGCATCTTGCGCGCGTGATCGAGCTTGCCAATGGCCATGCCAATGTGGGCATCGGTTGACACGCCAATGCCCACGCCCAGCTCGGCGCAGCGCTCGGCGATCTTGCGGCATACGGCCCAATGCTCAGTGTCGACACCGTGTTCAAGACTATGGTTGTTGATCTCGATAATCTTGTGCTTGGCCTTAGCTGCCAACAGCACCTCGTCGATATCGAACGGCACGCCCGAACGCCCCGTGTGACCCAGCATGAACACCTTGGGGTGCTCCAGGGCATTGATATACATCTCGGTCGTCTGGGCCAGCGTCGCGCCTTCAGCAATCTGCGGATTATGCACGCTCGCAACCAAATAATCCAAATTTCGCGTAACCAAATCGAACAGCGAATGCTGACGGCTGTACGAATCACCGGCAATATCGAGCGTGACAGGAGTGTCCTCGCCAAACAGGCTTCCGTCCAGCGAAACGATATCGGCCTCGGCACCACGCAGCACCAGCACGCCGCTCCAAATGCGCGGCCAGATATCCTGGTTGATAAAGAATTGGTAACTGCGCAGGTCATTGGGGCAAGCCGTAACCATAGAGCTCAGATGGTCGGCAGATCCGAGCACCTGCAGGCCACGCTCTGCCGCCCAGTACACATTCTCCTCAATGGTCGAATATGCATGCGCAGAGAATATCGTATGGGTATGAATGTCACAAGAAAGCAGGTAGGGCATCAGGTCTCCTTATCTGGCACGGCCGTCGCTTATATTCATTGTACGCATAGCCTTCGATAGTCGCAAAACCACTCCATCCCAAAGACACAACGTCCATGACAACGGGGTCTGGCTTAACACCAAACCCCGTTTCACGTAAAACATTGTAGGCAGAGCGCTTTACTTTTAACGATACTCGTCCGCCAACTGTTTCCAAGCGGGTAGCGAATTGATAATCGTTTCGTAACTCACGCAATAGCCCAGGCGGAACCAACCCGGCATACCAAAGCTGTCCGAGGGAACCGCAAGCAACTCATACTTCTTTGCACGCTCGCAAAACGCATTCGCATCGGGTGCCAGCGCCTTCACCCACAGGTAGAATGCACCATCCGGCTCAACATAGGTGTAGCCGTACTCCGCTAGTGCGTCGGTAAGCGCGGTGCGGTTGCGCGCATAGGCCTCGACATCGCTCGGCTCATCGATGCAATCGATGATTACGCGCTGGAAGAGTGCCGGTGCGCATACAAAACCTAGCGTACGGGCAGCACCCGCAACAGCCGGCATCAGACGGGCAGCCTGCGGATTGGTGTTGGGAACCAAGATCCACCCCACGCGCTCGCCAGGTAGCGATAGCGACTTAGAATACGAGTAGCACACCACGGTGTTCTCGTAGATCGAGGGCACCCAAGGCACCTCGGCACCGTACACAATCTCGCGGTACGGCTCATCCGAGATGAGCATAATCGGATTCTCGGGATCGCGCTGAGCGTTGGCCTCGCGCAGAACATTGGCCAGTCGCGTCAGCGTGTCGCATGTATATACGGCACCGGTCGGATTGTTGGGAGAGTCAATGATGACGGCCGCCGTCTTATCGCTGATCGCCTTGAGCACGTTGTCCACGCTCAGCTGGAACGTATCTTCATCGGCGAGCGCCTCAACACACGTACAGCCGGCCTTCTCAATCCAAACGCGATACTCCGGAAAGTACGGGGCGATAACAATAACCTCGTCGCCCGGGTTCGTAACGGCGTTGAGCGTGCAGGTGAGCGAAGCCGCGGCACCCACCGTCATAAATACGTCTTTGCCCTCATAGCTCGTGCCAAAGCGGCGGTTGAGCGATTCGGCCACAGCGGCACGACATTGCGGCAGGCCCGGTGCGGGCGTGTAGCCGTGCAGCTGGTCGCTCGGCAGCTCCAGGGCCTTCTTAATCGACTCAGCCACAGCAGCGGGCGCCGGAACGCTCGGATTGCCCAGCGAAAAATCGAATACGTTTTCCGCACCGATCTGCGCCTTGCGCTCAAGGCCATAGCTAAAAATCTCACGGATGATGGAGCTTTCCGCGCCGCGAGCATACATAGTTTCGTTGATCATCTGTTCCCCTTTCGCATAGGCGCTATTGTACGCTTTAGCCGAGCAAAGTGCCGCAGCAATGTTGATTGGGGACAGACTTAAATGCGTGAAAACGCTCATTTAAGTCTGTCCC